>NZ_RXHQ01000009.1 GCF_004138105.1 Xylanivirga thermophila
AGCCAAAAATGTATTTGATATTTAGATTAGATTGGTTTTGTTTGATGTGATTAACTATTAAATTTGCAGGTTTGATAGTGCTTTCATTCACTGATTAATACAATACTAATTATACAAGGAGGGATTAAAAGATGAAAGGCAGAGTAGAAAAGAATGATGCTCCATTACCTGGTGTAAAATGCGTGGTAAACAGCTGCCATTATTATATGCAAGGAGATTATTGTGGTGCTCAAAAGATAGAAATACAGCCTAGAGATGCTGCTTCAACAGAAGAAACAGATTGTGCAACTTTTATTAAAGAATAATATATGTATAAACCCAACCCCTTTATGTATATCTTTACATAAAGGGGTTTATTTTTTTTTATAAATGCATTATAATCTTCTTTAAGTAGCATGAATTGATATTTCTCTTTTTTGGATTTAATTCATAAAGATGGTATATATAATTAGCATTTCTATATTAAGGCTCAATTAAATATGTAAAAATATTTATGTAAAGGGGAATACAAATGTATTGGAATGGAACATATGAATGTATGGATCGTAATCAGCTTGAGAATCTACAGTCTCAGAAATTAATTAACACTATAGAACGTGTATATTACAATGTACCATATTACCGACATTTAATGCAGGAAAAGGGATTAATGCCTGAAGATATAAGAGGAATTGATGATCTTACTAAACTCCCTTTTACAACAAAACAAGATTTGAGAGATAATTATCCATATGGTTTATTTGCAGTCCCATTAAGTGAAATAGTGCGTATACATGCATCATCGGGTACTACGGGTAAACCCACTGTAGTAGGATATACCCGTAGAGATATAATTACTTGGTCAGAATTAATGGCCAGAACTCTTACGTGTGGAGGGACCAATAAAGAATCTGTTATACAAATAGCTTATGGATATGGACTTTTTACTGGAGGTTTAGGTGTTCATTATGGTGCTGAACGAATAGGTGCCTCTGTCATCCCAATATCCGGTGGAAATACAAAAAGGCAGATAATGCTTATGAGAGATTTTGGTACTACAGTACTTGCTTGTACCCCTTCATATGCTCTTCATATAGCAGAAGTTATGGAAACTATGACTATAGACCTAAAAGAGTTAAAACTAAAATATGGTATATTCGGCGCAGAGCCATGTAGTGATTCCTTAAGAAAAGAGATAGAAAATAGATTACACATATCGGCTATAGATATATATGGGTTAAGTGAAGTAATAGGTCCTGGTGTAGCAAGCGAGTGTCAAGAAAAAAACGGTCTACACATATTTGAAGATTATTTTATTCCTGAAATAATAGATCCTGATACTGGTGAAGTACTACCAGAGGGTAATATAGGAGAATTAGTGTTAACCACTATAAATAAAGAGGGATTACCTGTTATAAGATACAGAACAAGAGATATTACATCATTAAATTATAAGATTTGTACATGCGGCCGGACTCATGTAAGAATGAATAAGTTATTAGGACGCACTGATGATATGCTTGTGATTAGAGGTGTGAATGTATTTCCTTCACAAATAGAAAGTATACTTATGGATATTGGCGATACTGAACCGCATTATTTACTAATAGTTGACAAAAAAAACAATTTAGATAATCTAGAGCTATTAGTAGAAGTATCAAACAAACTATTTTCAGATGAAGTAAGAAAGCTGGAAGATTTAAATAAAAAAATAACTAGAGAAATACATAACATTTTAGGTATTAATGTTAATGTAAAACTTGTTGAACCGAAAACTATAGAACGCAGCACTGAAAAGGCTAAACACGTGATAGATAGAAGAAAATAGAAAGGTTTGGGAAATTATGTTTATTAAGCAAATTTCAATTTTTATAGAAAATAAGAAGGGTAAATTGGCTGAAATAACTAGCATATTGTCTAAAAACAATATAAATATATATGCTATTTCTATAGCTGATACCGCCAATTTTGGTATTTTAAGGATTATAGTAGATAAAATATCAGAAGCAGAGTATCTAATAAAAGAAAAGGGATATACAGTAAGTATAACAGAGGTAATAGCTGTACAAATTTCAGATAAACCTGGAGGACTAAATGAAGTCCTTAACATACTAGATAATCATGATATAAATGTAGAATATCTATATTCTTTTGCTCATCAGCCATCTAGAAATGCTTTTATAATTTTTAGGGTAGAAGACACACAAAAGGAGGAAGCATTAAATATATTAAAAAGCTCAAAGATTAGATTAATCTTACAAGAAGAAATACATCGGTTATGATAAAAACCAGCTGTTAGCTGGTTTTTATCAGGATTTTTAATATTAATAGCTAAAAATTTTGTACAATTTACTTAAATGGCGTTATAATACAAAAAGAGGTGATAATATGAGACCAACAAGAGCAATAATTGATCTAGGTAAACTAGACCATAATATAAAACAGCTAAAATCATTAACAGCAAACAATACAGAATTTATGGCAGTTGTAAAGGCAGATGCTTATGGACATGGCGCTATAGCTATATCAAAACAGTCCATTAAATCAGGAGCATCTTGTCTAGCAGTAGCGATTCCTGAAGAAGGAATACAGCTAAGAGAAGCCGGAATAGATGTGCCTATACTAGTATTAGGTCCTATTGATGAAAGTGAGGCAGAATTAGTTGTACGATATAACTTAGTCCAAACGATATTTAAAGCAGAAACAGCTTTAATATTAGACAAATTAGCCAAAAGATACAACAAAAAAGTAGATATCCATATAAAAATAGATACTGGTATGGGAAGAATAGGCATACGCAGCAAAAGAGAATTGATGGGATTGTGTGATATATTATACAATATGCGAAATATCAATATACAAGGAGTATTTACCCATTTTGCAGTATCTGATATCAAAGATAAAGAATATACATTATATCAATTAAAACAATTTAACGGTATGATTACTTTATTAAAAGATATGGGAATAAATCCAAAGTATATTCATGCTGCTAATAGCGCAGCTATAATAGATTGTCCTTATACCCATTTTAATTTAGTAAGGGGAGGCATTTCCATGTATGGATATTATCCTTCTGAACAAGTACTTAGAAATGCTATTGATATAAACCCAATATTACAATGGGAAACTCGTATAATGCATGTGAAATATATAGAAAAAGGTGAAAGTGTAGGATATGGAAGAAATTTTATTGCAGAACATCCTACAAAAGTAGCTACTATCCCTATTGGATATGCAGATGGATATAACAGATTGTTAAGTAATAGGGGACATGTACTTATAAATGGTCAAAAAGCACCTATTGTAGGGAATATATGCATGGATCAAACTATGATTGATATTTCTAATATAACAAATGCTTCAATAGACGATAAAGTGATATTATTAGGTAAACAAGAAAACGAGGAGATAACAGCTGATGATTTAGCAAAGCTTTGCAACACGATTTCGTATGAAATATTAACTAATATATCTAATAGAGTGCCAAGACTATATAAGTAATCAAAGAATAATTGGACATAATTGGAGGGTTTTTATATATTTATGTCGAATAATCATTGGTTAGATGGAAAATATGTTTCAAATAATCGTGTAAAAGGAGAGCAAAAATGGCAGATAAGGTTATGGACCCTTCCCAATTAGATCAAATTTTAAAATCGACTATTGACTCTCTAGAGAAAGGAAAGGAACAGATTTTTGAAATAGCAGAAGACTCTAGAAATGAATGGGAAAGATTGGAGAATAATTTAAAATGTGTTCAAGAGAAAGTTGTTAGAACAATAGGGGAAACTGAAAAGTTAGAATTTCTAGAACAAGAGAGCAGAAAACATTTGATGGTCGTCAGCAAAAATTTTGATCAATATTCGGAAAATGATATAAAAGATGCCTATGAAACAACTAGAGATCTACAGGTACAGCTGGCCTTAAAAAGAGAACAAGAACAGCAATATATACAACAGAGGACAGAAATTGAACTACAAATTCGCCGCATAAAAAACACTATGGAAAGGGCTGAATACTTAGTTGGTCACGTAGCTGCAGCAATGAATTATCTAAGTAATACGCTAATAAATATAAGTGATACATTACAAGACCTACAAGATAAGGAGATGTTAGGTGTCAAAGTTATTATGGCTCAAGAGGAAGAACGTCAAAGGGTCGCAAGAGATATCCATGACGGTTTGGCACAATCCCTTTCCAATATAGTACTTAGATGTGAAATATGTGAAAAATTATTTACAATGGATATTACTAGAGCAGGCAATGAAATAAAAGAGATTAAACAATTGGTTAGAGATAGTCTTAAGGAAATAAGAAGAATAATATTTGATCTAAGACCTATGTCGTTAGATGATCTAGGATTAGTACACACACTGCAACAGTATGTAGATAATTATTCTAGAGAATCAGAGATTAAAGTTATTGTAGACTGTTATGATGAAGAGCAACATATAGATTCAGTCATTGAAGTAGCAGTTTTTCGCATAATACAGGAAGCCTTGAATAATATACAAAAATATTCTCAGGCAACTAGAGCTATCATTAAGCTAGTTATTCAGGACAATATGCTAGTTGGCACCATTGTTGATAACGGTACGGGATTCGATGTCCCTAGTGTTCTCAAAATGCGTCCTCAAAATGCATATGAAGGCGGATTTGGTATAATCGGCATGAAGCAACGGGCTCAACTTTTAAAAGGAAAACTAGATATAGAATCTCAGCCGAATAAAGGCACTATAATAACTTTTGAGATTCCATTATTGCCGATTAAAAAACAAGAAAAGGAGGATACTAATGAAGAAGATAACAGTAATGATAGCAGATGATCATTCACTTATAAGAAAGGGTTTGACACAGATTTTAGAGTTAGAAGAAGATATTGAAGTAGTAGGACAGGCTTGTAATGGTAAAGAAGCAGTCGAACAAGGAATAAAGTTAAATCCTGATGTCATATTGATGGACATAAATATGCCAATACAAAATGGAATGGCTGCTATTAAAATGTTAAAAGAAAAAGAACAAAAAAACAATCTGACTAAAAAACATAGTTTAAAACAAAAAATAGATGATTTGAATAATTCAATACACGATGAAAAAAGAAAGATTAAAGAAGAGAAAATAAATAAGCAGGATTTAGAAGAAAAACTGCAATTATTAAATAATTGCGAATCTAAAATCAATATTCTAAAGGATTTTGCTAATGAAATTGAAGTAAATGGCGTTTACATCGAAAATAACACTTCTTTAACCAAGATTAGGAATTTTATACAAACAATATTAGATGAAGTTTTAATATTTACTGATAAAGTTAACAATGCTATACAGCAAAAAGAAGATAACAAAAAATTAGAACAATTAAAGCAACAAATTGATTTAAAGAAAAAACAAAAGGAGAAGTGTATACATGTAGTTGGTATTTTAAATAGCCTAAAACCGTCTTCGCAATATGCTGAGGAATTTATTAGGGAAAATATTAGTGATATAAGTGATTTATTTATAAGCCTGCATTCACCAAGAGAGTTTGACAAACTTGATTTGAATGAAAAAGAGGAAATTGTTGGGTATAGAAATATAAATAATGTTGAAGTTGAAGTGCCTATTTACCTAATGAGTGCAGGTCAGAGAACGGCGGTTGTATTATCCATCTTTTTTAAGATGCATATAAGTATGAAAACTGCACCTAAATTTATACTTCTTGATGAACCTGTTTCAAATATTGATGATTTAAATATCCTTGGATTATTAGATTTTTTAAGGGAAATGGCTATATCAAATGGAACCCAAATATTTTTCACTACTGCAAATTATAGTGTGGCCAAATTATTTAAAAGAAAATTTAGTTTTCTTAGAGATAAATTTTATGAATTTAAATTCATACGGTATGGTAATACAAAATCAAGAATACGAAGATATACTTATAATGAATATGAAGATGGAAAAGTAAAAGATGCAATTATTTCATAAATCCTTCTTTTTTATACTATGATAATAAACTTCGCCCTATAAAAATGAAGTTCGTTCCAATACCTCGCGGTAGATGCAAGGGAAATCTTGATTGCTGCAGGGTTCGCTTTTTTATTAGGGAGAAGGAATAAGACATAAAGGGTTAAAGTACAAATGGAAACCTTAACCCTTGTTGTACCATTATTAGGAGTCACTAAAATCCGAATCATTACCTATCTCCAGTTTCAACCTTTTTATGTAACCATAAAGCATTTTGATAATCTCGGTTGTTTTATTATCCAGAATCTCATATTGTTCTTTTGAAATATAATTATTCTGCAAAGCAGTAAGAAGATGATTTCTTACTTCTCCTGCACTGCCAAGGGCAGCATTTGCATGGAATAGTTCTCTTTTAATAAATAATTGGGTGTTTCCTTCTGCAAGATTTGCCCCTATACTCCTAACAGCCCGTACTAACTGGTCTGTAACCCTATATTGCTCACAATTTGGAAATCCTTTAACCAATTCCCTTATCTCCTGCTCAAGAACATTCGCCTTCTGCCATACTTTTAGGCTCTTAAAATCTTTTATATACAAATTTTCACTCATAGAATTCATCCTTTCAAAATTTGATTTTTAACATTATACGGAAGAGCAGGGATAAGTCAAATTTTAATGCTAGAATTTATGTAAAGAAATAACTAAAAAGGTATAAGGGTTAAGGCGTTGTAGTAAAAGTTAATATAGCGCATATATTTGTTCCTTAACCCAATAAACCTTTTTCCTAATATACCCTAAACTAGTTTTTGTCGCTTAAAAACTTCTACGAATGCCGTAAATTAAAGGGCTTGAAGAAATTTACTAAATACATAATATATAAAAGGGATTTAGGTAAAAGGAAATAAGGAAAAAGTTAAAAAAGTAGAAATTAGACTTGACTTTGTGGAGAATGATTTATTATAAAATATATGTTTACGTTTATGAAGGCATTTTACAATGTTAATGAAATAACCTCCGTATTATTTTATTTTGTATGCTTACCTAGTTTGCTGGGTGGGCAATTTTTTTTGCAGAAATACTTGAAATTATAAAAAATCATCGACTATAAAGAACGATAAGGAACTTAAATTTTATTAAAGAAATGGAGGAATTACTATGGGAAACAGGATTTTATTGGGACTTGATAATGGAAACAAATGTACAAAAACAAGTGAGGGCTATATTGTTGAGTCAGGATTTACTAAATCTAATAGTGAGCCAATTTCAACGAGCAACTTGTTAATTCATGAAGGTAAGTTTTATAGCATCGGAGGTAATAGATTGAGTGTCCAGATGGATAAGACAGTTAATCAGGATACTTTCATTATGTCTTTACCTGCAATTGCAGATGCTGTGGATAGAGCAGGAATAGAAGGTAAATCAGATGTAATTCTGGGAGTAGGGCTACCTATTGTGAATTATGGGACATTGAAGAAAAAGTTTCGTGAATACTTTTTAAGGCGGAATATAGAATTTAATTTTAACAAAAAAGGTTATGCAATTAATATTATTGATTGTAGGGTGTATCCACAGGGGTATGCTTCGCTTATTACGGTATTTAACAGTTATAAGGATATATTATGTAATGTTATAGATATTGGCGGTTATACTGTAGATATTTTTAGAGTGGAGAACGGGATAATTGACACTGCATCGTGTTACTCACTCCCTGACGGAATTATTACGCTAATTGCGAATATACAGCAGGAACTCTTAAAAACAAATATTAGGCTGACTGAAACTCAAATACAAGATATTATATTAGGAAGAGAACCTGTTATTTTTGAAGCAGATGTTAAAGAGATAATTAAAATAATGACGAATGAGTATGTAGAAAACATATTGGCCAAAATTGAGGAATATGGGTTCGAATTCCGTAACCCTACTGTTTTCACAGGTGGTGGAAGTATGTTGCTTCGGAAATATATTGAAGAATCCACAAAAGTAAGGTATGCGGATTTTCTTGACCAGTTTGCTAATGCACGAGGGTTCAAAATTTTGCTTGAACAAGAATTAAGAAGGTGATGCTATGGTAACAAAACGAATAAACCTGTCTTTTTCTATGGATAGAGAGGAAGATGTTAAGGTATATAACATACTTTCTGCACAGAAATATAAAACGGATTACGTTATTAAGGCAGTATTAAGTTTTACGGGGAAAAATGATAAGGATTTTGATAAGGAGAAAATAAAGGAGGCTTTAAAGGAAGCGATAGCGGAATGTGGAGGATTTACTATAGGGAACAGTAAAAAAGATAATGATGATTATGCTCAGCCTGTATTGTCTGATGACATATTCAGCATGTTTGATAGTCTATAGCCATTATGAGCAGTGAAGTTTAGAACTTCCTGCTTTTTTCTTGGATAATATATATGATAAGTATACAATAAGCCACAAATTTCATTAGGATATTTTTTTACCCCATATCCCTTATATCCTTACTATGGGGTTCCTAAATGAACTGGAATAAAAAGTTAGGTACTAAAAGGAACCAGGACTCTATCTCTAGGGAATAAAGGGATAAAACTCTTTACAATCAACATCTAATATGTTACTTTTAATGCAGACATTCTAGGGAGTGTTAGTAAGCGGACAAGATGGAGGAAATGGTTGCTCTGTAGCAATTTATTTCCTCTGTTTTGTTTTTATATTAAAATATTTTGCATTTTAAGGGGCGAAACTCGATTTTAGAATTGCTTTCCTTAATAAGAAGATAAATAAGAATGAATTATTAGAAAGCAGCCTTTTTATATAGGAAACGGAGCAATTTGATAGGTATTATATGCTTTGGCTAAGGGAAAAGGGTTAGAAATGGTTTTTAAGGATTAGGGGATAAAAAGGTGATTCTAAAATATAATTAGAATAGGTGGAGGAAGGTTATAAGGTAAAGGGAATAGGCGTCATGGAATATAGCGTAACGCAAATAATAACAGTTCGTTCTTTCTTACCCATCATCTTATAAAAAATCTATATAAAAAAGGCTTCCCAGTAATATACTGAAAAGCCTTTTAAATTTGCTAGTCTGTTAGATTGTTATTGAGATATTGAATCATCTCGTTTATACTTTGATAGTTTTCCTTAAACTGCTCTGGTTTCAGTTCAGGGATTTCTTTTGAGAGTTTCAAAAGCAAATTCTTCAATTCTTCCAATAAATCTTTTTCGGTATCGTAATTATATTCATATACGGTAACTAGAACATCAAGATAATAGTCTAAATTCTGATAAGATAAGGAATTCCGACCAAAGGATGTTTCTACAAGGTTAAATAATTCCTTGATTTCTGCTTTTAATTGTTTTAGTTTCATGAGCATCATCTCCTTTTGATTTTTGATAGTTTAGAAGATGATGTATACTAATGTCAAATAAAAATATTTTTTATGCATATTTATTTTTGTCGCATAAAGGAGGTTTCGAACTCTTTATTAATAAGTATCTATCCCTTTCTACTATATACGTATATAGTATTAGAACTTTGCGACACCAAGAAAGGAAATCAAACTAAACTATAGTAATAAATTTTCAAATATCATAAAATTAGTATTTCCTTATTTAGTATTGTATTTTGAAGGCAAATGGGTACGAAGTTTTTTAAAAATCCTTGTTTTTAATTGGCGGGAATACTCAGTTGTAATATTTAACTTTGCTGCTATTTCTGCATGGGTATACCCTTGTATAAATAAACCCCATAACTCCCATTCTCTACAAGTCAGTAGACTTTTTATGTCTGATAAAAGGGTTTCTGTGCTCTGAATTTCATTAGTTGAATTATATATATGGTTACTAAATAGAAACCTGTCAAAATAGTTAGGAGAGACACTACTATTACATTCATGCTTTATCTTATCTATGCTAAGTATCTGAAGGGCTAAATCCTTTCTTAGACATCTGCATATGTAATTCCAATAATCATCGCAGAATTTAATAGCGAGATAATAAGAGTATTCATTATTATATTGCCCAATTGATTTTTCAAGTTTTTCTAATGAAATCCTTTCTACAACTTCCCAAAACGGATAAATTAGAGAATAATTCCACGGGTTATTACTATCCCAATACCCAAATTGGTCAATATAATCTTTAAGATATTTTTCACAGGCAACGCTAAAGTTTATTTTAAATTTGTTCATATTAATATTGCTGGAAAAGGACTTCTGCAGGTTATAAAGTTTAGAATATTTTTGTTTTCTCATCTTTGGAGAATATATTTTAGTTATATTCCCTGTTATTGTCCATTTCAAAAGGGGCTCCATTAAATTGTAGAGATTAACTAAAACCTCGTTTTGCTGACTTTTACTTAAGGTGTTTTTACCTTCCCCTAGTTTATATTGATATAAAAGTTCTTTTACTTTCTCATCATCTATAAATGGTTTTTTCATAAACATTCCCCCACGACTGTTTTTGACATTTTAGCCACGGCAGGAAGGAAATCAAATTTTTACCTGAAAAATTATAAAAAATCAGATGAAAATTTGAAACATAACATAGTGAGCAATATAATGCCTCCAATCTGAAACGGAGGCGATGTATATGAAAAATAAATCATTTTCATTTGGTAAGGTAAACGGGATGGATATGCTGGAAATTATGAATATGGAAATTATCCATGCCAATTTTTCAGGTTTGCAGTACCTATGGGGACAATATAAGAGAAGCACGAACAATTTAGTAAAAGAAGAAATTGCAGAATGTTTTAAAACATATGCGGGTGATTATATTATTAGATTTGGAAAACATAAGGGACTAACACTCAAACAAATTGATAAAATAAATAGAAGTTATATAGAAAACTATCTTACCCATAATGATAACGAAGAAATTAGAGTAGTTGTTAAAACATACCTAAAATATCACCCAGAAAAGGTGAAGGATGAATATAATAACTATCAGCAGAAGACATATGCATACTATAATGAATTAAAACAGAAGATTTATGATAGCAGCCAATCAAATATAGAGTATGTAATTAGAACTATGGGGTATATAATAGAAAATGGAAAATTTGAGCACTGCCCCTGGGAGTGTGATATGCACAGCAAAAGATATCAACATGCAATTTTAAAGAAAGGTACAGATGATTCTTATTTCGTTGGCTGTTTTAAATGTGGAGAAAGAAAAAACTTTATTAAGTTTGTATGCGAAAAAAAAGGATATCGTTTTATTGAAGCACTAGAATGGATATCAGGAGTTTTAGGAATTACAGTTACTAATCCCCCTGAAATTAATGCCGAAGAAATAAAAAAGGAATTTATAAATATTGATGAAGAGATTATGCTTGAGAAACGAATTCTTCCAGAGATTAGTCTTAAAGGTTTTGGCTTTAATAAAGGGGTGTATCCTCCTATATTTTTTGAAAGAGGCTTTACAGTAAAGGATGCGGAAGAGATGGAAGTGTATTTTGCAGGAAGAGATTGTACTAATGACTTTAAAAATAGGATATGTTTCTTAGTTAGAGATTTAGAGGATAGGCTTGTAGGCGTTGTCGGTAGAAATAAATATAGCGAGGAAGGGCACTATGATTATTGGGCTAAAAGATTGGGATTAGAAGATATTATGAGCAGAGAAGAACAAATAAAAGAGATTGAGAATCAAAACTGCAAATATAAAAAGTATTATAATTTTGAGGGATTTAAATCAGGGTGCACTTTATATAATGCCAATCGGTTAGTTAATAGTAGTAAAGAAGAAGTTTTTATCGTAGAAGGACCCTTTGATGTAATGAAAATGGTTCTTAAGCATGGCTATAAAAATACGGTTGGGATGTTTGGTCATTCGATAAGCAGGGGACAATTATATCAACTTTATGAATTATGTAAAGATGCAAGAGATAAAATAAAGATATATCTACTTATAGACAACGATGAGGCTGGGTTAAAAAGTTTTGAGAATAACGTCAAGAGTCTTCAGGAGTTAGGGTTTAGATATATTTATAAGATGGTTCTCGAAGAAGCAAAGGATGCAGGGGAGGCCAAAAAAGAGCAGGTAGATAAAGCGTATAAAAGTGCACAACTACAGCCGATAAGATATGATAAAAAAAGAATAGTTGTTAAAGATTATAATACAGGACTGAAAAGTGCTGTAGAATAAAATCAAAAAAACCTTTAAAAAACTTCTAAAAAGTGTCACGTTTTCATTTTTGACGCCAGTATAATATATATAGAAATATAAAACGATTGTTAAATCCTTACAAACAGTTAAACTATGAAGTCTTTTATTTTTTATTATTAAAGTGTTTTTGAAAATATACTATTTAATAAGATAACTTTAATTGTTACTCCTTATCAAACAGTGGTGCAAATATATCTTAATTTGGCAAACACATTGTCACCACTGATTACAAGATAAAACAATAGAGTTCAACTGTTTATAAGAGGCAACAAACAAAGTTTAACTGTTTGCAAAAGATAACTATTTTACTTATTAAACTTGAAGTAAAATGAAATCCCTCTCTATAATGCTTGAAATAAGCATTAAGGAGGGACTTTGTTTTATGAATATACAGGTATTAAGAGTATCTGCAAGCAGTAATATTAACGCTGTTTCAGAGGCTATAATTGAATATGCCTCAAAGGATTCTATTGTTCACATAGATTGTATAGGAGTTAAGGCTGCCTATGTGACAGTAAAAGCACTTATACAAGCAAGTGAGTTTTTAGTAAAAAACAGTTACAAATTTAATCTAAGGCCCTATTATACTAAAGTGGATACATTGACAGAGGAACATGATTCTATCGCTAAAACGGCTATCCGCTGGACTATAATTGCAAAAAAGAAATAGTATAGTTCTTGTATAGCCAACTAAAACATGGTAACATGAAGGCATATTGCTGAAAGGGGCACACCTTTCTTATACTGCATCTAGAGGTATAAGGGGGTGTGCTTTTTGTTTATAAATTAGGTATAGAAGGTAAAAATAAAGGCACAAACAAATATCTGATAATGGCATAGGGGAGGTGGATGAAAGAATAAGTATTAGATTCATAAGAATAGGTGTATATTGAAACGAAACTTATTTATCAAGACCTAAGAGCCAATTGACACTTACTTTTAATACTTGAGATAAGGCTACTAGTTCAATATCGGTTATAATCCTTTTCTTCTGTTCGAGTTTTGAAATACTTGCTCTATCAACATAGACCGCCAATGTCTCAAGTTTTACTGACAGTTCCTGCTGTGTCATATTATTTTTTAACCGTGCAATTTTAACCCTAGAACCTGCTATATTGCGTTCTTCGGAATCTAATATTAATTTCATAATAGACCACCTTTTGTTCTTTATTGGAACGCTTGTATTTTATCCAAGGTTGTGCAACAATATGTTCTAATAAAGAACAAACAGAAAATTTGGGGGCAAATTGTAATGCATGAGGGAAAATGTGGAACTAAGGAGATAATTCGAATTGTTTTGAATCATGAAAACAAGATTCAGTACAGCAGCATTAATAATGGAGAAGCCTATAATTGTCTCCAAAAATTGCATATTTTAGATAGGCTATCTGAAAATTCATATGTTCAATATAGTTATGGCAAGCGTTGGGTGACCATTAGTGAAATTATTATTGCCAACCAAAAGTATTATGTAATTACCATTGATTCAAGTAACAATAAATGCAGTGAATGCAGTAAAGTATTAGTAGATTCAGTTACAGGATTATACAACAGAAACTATTGGAAACAGATTAACGATGGCTCAATATATCATCATCCTTATAGCAAAAAAGATTTCTCCCTAATATTCATCGATATAGATAATTTAAAAGAAATTAATGATTCTTTTGGACATTTAATAGGTGATAAGGCAATTGAAATAGTAGGACAGGCGATTAAAAATAGCATAAGAAAAGAGGATTTAGGGATACGGTATGGGGGCGACGAATTCATAATTTTACTTTTTAAGCAGGATAAAAAGGCAGCAAAAAAAGTAACTGAGAGAATTAGGGGGGAGATTCATAAACTAGCAGTAGAACAAGGGCTGTATATTCAAATTAGTGCAGGAATAGCCTGTACTGATTGTTTAGTAGATTTGGAGGATATGATAAAAATGGCAGATAAAAATTTATATAGAGAAAAGGAAATAAAAAAAGGACGAAAATGGCAGGATACTAGGGTTGATGATTTGCTGGAAGAAGTTATAGCAATAAGGAATGAATTGAATGAGAAGATTACCGAAGGGGACATAGTTACCAGTGCAGAGGTATTAGAATTAAGTCAAAGGTTGGATAATCTTATTGTAAGGCATATGAAGTTCTGGAAGTAAGATGCATGAATAATTATGGGCAAGTACATTTTCGTTTGAACGGAAGTACTTGCTTTTTGGTATTTATGTAATTTCCCCACATCTTTTTTTGTCGCATGAAAACTCACCAAAGCCCTTGCACCATAGGCGTTTACCCTAACTCCACTAATATAAATAATTATAGGGTTAAGGTATTAAGGATAAAGTGTTAAGGGTGTAAAAAATAAACTTGACATAGGGATATTATAGTAATTACAATATAAATCCAAATCCGATATCAGGTTTTGTCATAGTATCTTTTCCTTGAGGAACTGTCTACTTTTTTAGTAGGCAGTTTTTTTAGTACTAAATTAAAAACAGCATGGTTAGCAAAGGGGAAATAAAAATTTCCCCCAATATACAAAAACTAGACTAAAGGCCTATATAAAATCGATTCTACCTATTTTTTTATGTATTATGCTCAAAAATGTAGGGGATAAAAATGCATATAAATAAGTTAAAAGATTCTAGAAAGACTTTGTGAAGTCCCTTTGCTTTTTAAATAACAATTAAATCTCATGAAAGGATGATGAACTATGACCTATTATTATAATTTCAGTAAAAGTTATTTGGAAGAGTGTTTAGCGGAGTATAGGGAACTTCTGAATATTGAGAAGAAATTAGATAATTTATCAAGGAGAAATGAATTTGCAACCAATTATAATGAGTATCAACAATATATGAGAGAAATCCAAAACTATCATTATGATAATAACATTGAATATGCTAGAATTTTTGCTAATACAAAAGAAGAGTTAATAGAGGAAACAAAAAAATACATTAAAGAACTCAATTATTTTGATGAAGAGTGTGATGATGAGGATGAACTATCAGAATATGAAATGGTATTACAAGAAGCAGATATTAGTTTTATAGGGCAAGGATATTATGACATTTATTTAGTTGAAGGAGACCTATCTGTTTGTAGAATAGATGAAATGCTTAGGGATGTGCTTGATGCTGAGATGACTCGAATTCAGAGCATCGATGAGGTGTGGGAATATATTTGTGAACACTTGGATGAGGACGAAGTTTAGTAATTAAGTTTTATCATAAGGTAACTATGGATTATCTAAATAAATTAATTTAAATTGGATTAGAGATGTTATAAGAGCAAAAGTTGTGGATTTTGAAACTATTTTGGTTTATTTGGATGTACTAGATAACTATCAACTAGAAATAGTCTATTTATCAAAGATATAGGTATAAATATAAAGTGCATACCTCAATGGTATGTGCTTTTTTATGGAAAAGTTTAGAGATATAAGAGGATTTTTACTTCCAATAGTCGAATATAAATAAGGGACAAGTACGCATAAAAGTTGATAAGGAATATATAAACAAAATTATAACAAAATTTTAATACAATTTTTTATGGGCAGGTGTGTTTTATGGATATCAGTCATAATAAAGATAAATTTATAGAAATATTAACTGATTTTAAAAGAGATATTTTAAAATCAATTAGTGGTGCAATAACAAGTAGCGCAGAAGATGCTTTATTTTCAAGTGAATATCGTGGGAAGGTTAGTAAGGATAAGATAAAAGAATACATACAATTGAAGATTTCTGTACATATTGTCTTAAAATATATTTTGATTCGCCTAATTGAAGATACAAATAATAAAATTAATTCTAAACTTAATGTTGAAGGTATATCGAGATGGAAAGAGATGAGTAAAAACTTTAGAAATGACTATATAAAATTATTTCAATTTGCATGTGATGATTTAAGAAGAGAAAAAGGGATAGGAGAGGCGTTTGTAGAGACAGCATATGACGATTATTATTCAAGGTTAAAAAGTATTTTCAATACTTCACAAAATAGAAAAAATAACTATTTGGAATTATTAAAGGGTTATGACTTTAGAACATTAGACCCCAATACGGCTATAACAGTTGTTGAAAATATCTACCCTTCTGAAGAGAGGGAGAATCTCCAAAAGTATTTATTACCTTCGCCTGCAATTGACTTTTTGTTAAACAATCTTGGAATAAGGTAAGGAGGTAGAACTAAAATGGAAGCAGTTAGATTTAATAAAGATGCTTTAATAGACGAGTTAAAACAGATTCATAAAGATATGGTTTCTGTGTATATGGAACTTTTTAAGTATAAGTATGATAATAATGAAGAATTTAGGAATTTCATTGAAAAAGAGTATAGAGATAATAGTATAAGTAAGGATGACAAAGATAAGTGGAATGAGAATTTTTGTCATAGAACTTCTTACACGCTTATAAACAAGGTTTTGTTTATAAGGATATGTGAAGACAAAGGATTTATGTTTAATCCTGAAGAAGATTTTATTATGGGAGAACCGAAAGACCCTAACATTGGCAAAAAGTTATCTGCAAGGGGTAGGGATAAGTGGATAAGCCTGATTTCCAACTATACCCTTGGAGAACTATTGAAGTTTGCTTTTGCTGATATGAAGGAATCCTTTAAAAATATTGCTCTTTTCAAAGAGGATAAATATGAGAAATTAAATCCTACCAAACAGGAACTTGAACTAAAGTTCATACTGGATAGCAAGGAATATGGAAAAACACCAGTTTATAGTTATGAGGAAAATGTTGCTAAAATCATAGAAAAACTTGATACATCAAAATTTGACTTTAATGTTCCTACTGAAGGGAATATACTTGGTGATGTTTATGAAAAATTCATGGACAGGGAAACCCGTAAAGCAATTGGACAATTTTATACTCCAGATTTTGTTATTGAATATATTTTAAATAATACGGTTACAGAAGCAGATGTGGTAGAGAACCCTTTTGTTTCCGTTTTAGACCCTGCATGTGGTAGCGGACATTTTCTAATTATGGCGTATGACATATTGAGGAATAAGTTTGAGGAAAACATTGATAAGTTAAGAGGAAAATATGCCGATGCAGATTATATCTATAAAAATGAAAATATAAAGGGTAAGGAATATTGGATAAAGGATAGAATCCATTACCATATTTTAAAACATTGTATTTTTGGTGCAGACATAGATAGTTTTGCTGTTCAGTTAACTACAATTAATCTGCTGCTAAAAGACCTTGATAATTTTATAGATGAATTAAATATAATGGAATGTGATAGTCTGATTAAGTGGGAAGATGATTATGATTGGAAGGATTTAAAACAACAGTTAAAAGATTGTAATAGACTCTATTATACAATTAATTATAAAGATATTGCCGGAATATATAGACAAGATGATTTGAGTTGGAATAAGGCAGATGAGTTAGTAAGACTTTGCGAATTTTGGGCTAGGAAATATGATTATATAGTTGGAAATCCACCATATATTACTGTATTACTTGGAAGGGGGCAGGGAAAAGTTATCGCAGAGAATATTGAGAACTATTATAAGGAAATATATTTTAACTCTGTTCAATATAAGATTAATCTTTTTGCAATTTTTTTAGAAAGAGGCATTATGCTTGCTAAAGAAAAAATAAGTTTCATTGTTCCAAGTAGTATCTTGACTAATTACTATTTTGAAAAGATAAGAAAATATATATTAAATAGCACATGGATTGATAGTATATTTAAACTTAATTATGATGTATTTGAAAGTGCTATAACAGGTGGAAATGTCATACTCAATCTAAAAGTAAATAAAACAGTAAACGGTAATTCGAACTTGATGAAAACTTTTGAAGTAAAAAATTTATGTGACTATTTAACAAGAAATTATAAAATAAGTGAATTTTGTCAGGATGTATTTTTACAAATACCAAGTACTAAATTTTTAATAGATATAGATATTATTAACGTAATATTATCTATACAAAAAGAATCAAGAAGACTAGGAGACATTGCTGTTTTTTATAATGGTATTAAGACAGGAGATAATAAAAGGTTTTTAAGTAAAGAAAAGAAAGGACCTGAATACAAACCAGTAATTAGAGGACGAGATATATTTAAATATCAGGTAAATAATAGCACTATTTATGTTTTGTTTGATAAAGACAAATTATGGAGTAATACGAATGAATCAATGTATCTGGTGAACAAAAAAATTATAGTTAGACAAACTAGTGATTGTGTTATTGCTGCATTAGATGATAAACAGAGATATACTATGGATACGACTCACTTGATAATTCCTGAAAACACAGATGATATATTTTGCTTATTAGGTATTTTAAATTCCAAGTTAATGGACTTTTACTATAAGCAAATTGTTCCAGAATTAGATAAACCTTTTGCAGAAGTGAAAATTGCTAATTTAAAAGAACTACCAATAAAATTAGAAGATAGGTCTAAAATAAATAAAATCACAAATAATGTTAGAATCATCATTGAAAAATACGATTTAATAAATAAATTAGAATTTGATATGAAGAAGTGTATTAAATATATTAAGACAATCGGAGACGTTTTCCCAATTATAGATAAGATAGAAAAGACTCTATTGGATATAAATATTCTGCAGAATATAATAGATAATGAAGTGGTGGAGTTATATGGTATCGATACAAATAACACTAATAAAATTATTCCTTTTTCACTTAGTAAATGCAGAGATTGTAAAAAAAATAATGAATATAAAAAAGTATTTAGTGATTTAGAACAAATAATAAGCCCAAATAAACTTATAGAAGAGCATTCAGCGCTTTATAATAATAAAACTATTGGGATTATTTCGGAAGAATATGGGTTCGAGTATTATGATATTTATCTGCTTCGTAAAAAATATGCTCATGATTATGGAAAAGATGAGCCTTGGGAATTCTATAATTTATCAGATTTGTATATTGGTGTTAATGAATATTTAAAAAACGAAACGATTGAAATATTAAAGCAAAAAAATAAATATATTAGCCTTGATGATATTAGAAACATATTAGAAGAAGAATTATCCAATTTTAATGAACTTATGAACATTATGAGGAAAGATAATCCAACAAAAAAATCAAAAGACATAGTGAAAGAAGCATTAAACGAATTTGCTGATACATGGAATAGATATACAAAAAATATAAATGCAGATAAAGAACCAAAAGAACTTGTAAAATATTATGACAGCAATTATTATGGTTTATCTAAATGGGATGATGAAATTCATAAAGAATATTTTATTGATGCTATTAAGGAATATACAGAGATTAATCCAAACGAGAAAAAAGCAAGAGATATATTGAATTTATTTGAGGAACTTAATATTAAAGACAAAGAAGACTATATAGAAGTTCTTAATGGTCAGATTAAAAAGGTTTTTAGAAGATAGTTTATTTACACAGAACTGAAGGTGATAAGGATGAGCGATTTACGGAGGTTTTTGCCTTTGTCGGAGAGGGTACCTGTAGAAGAAACATTAAGTTGCATAAAATATATAGAACAGGACAGAAATAAAGAATCAGTAAGTCAGTATGTTGAATCAGTGATGCCCTTTGGAGAAAAGACATCACTGAAATACAGAAGAAGATTTTTTGAGCGGTTTATTGAAACTGAAGGGGACGATATAATATATACTCCTTTACTGAAGTATATAAATGAAATAATTAATTACCAGTCTAAAAAAGAAGTACTTTATTATGTTACCTGTACAAAGCATATTTGTGTTGGAGATTGCGTAAAATCATTTGCTAAAGGGGATTTGATGGATGAAATCTCAAGTAAGGATTTACTTGAGTATTTCAGATTAAAAATGCCTGATGCAAAAGAGAGTTCAGTTGAAAAAACTTTTAATGTTGTTGTTAACATACTAAAAGACTTTGGAATCTTAAATACAGTTTGTGATAAAGTTTCGAATGAAAAAAGGTATAGGTTGAATTGGAATATTAGACCTACTAATGAGACGCTTGTTTTTTGCTTATATTATGAGTTTAGAAAAATTAAAGATAATAAGATGCCGAGAGCAGATGTGTTTTTTAATGCAGATGTATTTAAGTATTTTTTAATGAGTGAACCATTAATTAATAAATATTTAAAGTGGATGGTGGATGAAGGGTATATTGAGAACTACATAATGGGAGATAATTCTCAATACCAATTTAAATATGACAACCTTGAACAATTAGTTGAGAAGGTGGTTAAATGATTCAAAAAGAAATTGAAAAGAAAATAAGAAGTATGGATAAAAGAAAGTTGTTGTTTTTATTTGGTGAACATTTGAGTGGTAAAACACGAGCAGCAATTGGTTTTCTTAAAAGTAGATATGAAGATGAATATAGTAAGTATTATATTGATGTTGGCTTATATTTACAACAGAAAATACTGGAAGGCTCCATATCTAAATATAGAATATATCCAGAAGAGTTTTCAGAGGATGCGCAAGACTTTATTGAAGAACTTATAAATGAGAAATTTGTAAATAACCCTAATAGCGTATATGTACTTGACCATCTAGAATTTTTGTTATCTGAAAAAAGTACGGATTGGATTAAGGTTCTTGCTAGAGTAACTTTAAAAAAGCATACGGTTATTGTTATTGTGCCTAATGAATATAGAAATATGATGCCAGTTAAAGCCTATGATTACATAGAGATTGTTTAAAGGGGGATAGGGGATAATGAAAATTAGGGATATTGTTGAAGTTCCGAAGATAGATACCATCGTTAAATTAACAGAAAATATTTCTAAGGGTGCAGATAGAGATAAGATTGAATCTTTATTAAAAGGATACGTTATTACAAACAATGTAGAAGAAAATATTAGCAGATTTTTTTATAAGATTACTCATTTTAAAGACCAGGGACACGGATTCTTAATTTCAGGTCTACCTGGGTGTGGTAAATCCCATTTTATGTCTGTTCTTGGTTTATTAATGAGCAATAATGAATTTTTTGATTTAATGAAAGGAAAAAGTAAGACAATAGATGATGCAAAGGAATATTTTGAAAACAAAAAGATATTTGTAGTTCCAATTATTGCAGAAGAAGGTGGACCCAATATTTCACTTGAAGGAATGTTTTTTAGAACCGCTGAAAATATTTCAGGCTTTCCATTTACCGATGAAAGTTACTACATAGAACAGTTTGAGGATGCTGTTGTATCTAATATAAAATATAAAGAAAAAGTAGATGAATTTGCAAGAACTGATTCTAAAGAAAAGTTTGTAAGTTGGGCTGATTTGAAGGCTAATGTCGGGTCAAGAACGTTAACAAAATTTATAAAGAGATTTATAACAGAATATGACATAAGGTTCTTTAACCCAGATAGAGGAAGAAAGGACAAACAGGATTATTTTTTCAAATGGTTATATGAAGAAGATTATGATGGTGTACTTATTTTGATTGATGAATTATCGGAATATTTGAACGATAGAGGCACAGATGCAAGGGATGATGCACTTTTCTTAAAGGTGTTTTTAGAAAATGCGGAAAAAAGAGAAGAGGATAAAATAATACCAGCATGGCTAGTTGGAGCATTTTTAGAGGATGTTAATGAAGTAAGGGTACCTGGGGTCTATGACCTGATGAAGGATAGATTTCCTTTCGAGAACAGGTTCAAGTTAACAGTAGAGGACATTGAGGATATTATTGACCAGAGGCTTATCATTAAAAAGAATCCTAGTAAGATAGAAGAAATATTTTTTACCCTTGAAGAAAAATATTCTGGATTTAAGAAGTCTGATAAGAATAAGTTTATGAAAATATACCCGTTGCATCCTGATACTTTGGAGGTATTATCAAAATCGCTTCGCTTTTTGTCAAGGCAGAGGTCTATTGTTGACTTCGTTTTAAGTCAAGTTAGGGGTAATATTGAGGAAGGTGGAAATATAAAAGGGGTACTAGATGGAGATTATCTGACTTTAGTTACTCCTGACAAAATATTACATCATTTTAAAGATAGAATAAGAGAATTATCGGATAAAAGGATTTATTTTGATGATATCTATAATTATTTTATGGGAGGGGAAGGAAGAGGAAAGGGCCAATTGGATGTTATTTTTAATGACAACCAGGAAGAAAAAGATATTGCAGTAAAATTGATTAATGTAATGACTATATTAAAAATTAATGATATGGAACAAAATTATACAGTTAGAGACCTGACAAATATGATTCAGTATCCAAAAATGAAAAGAGAGTTTGCAGAACTCAAGGTAGATACAATTCTTTCAAAGATTTATGAACAGGGAAAATATATAGAAAAGCAGGAAAGTAATACAGGTGAAAGTGAAAATATCTATTTCATTAATAAAGACCTAGGAATAAGTTCAAAAATTCGCCAAGATACAAAGAAAGTATTGGATAAACTTGAAGACGAAAATGTATATTCTATTGTTGATGATTTAATGGATGTACTTAATGCAGAGCCTGTTTCGTTGAATTCCTATAAAGAACCTACAGAAGTAAATATTAAATGGAATGATACTAACAGAAAAGGAATTGTTAAGGTATATAACCTAATAAAGAGCGAAACAAAGGATAATGTAAAGAGTGCGCTTACTAATCTTAAGCAATCTGAAATAGACTACTATATAAACATAGGAACGTTTTTCGAAATTGATGAACAAAAAAAGGCATTTGACAGGGAATTGATAGGTTTAAGTGGAGACGGGCAAACTACATTTGCTCTTTTTGCAAATTACAAAGATAATTACACAAAAGATTTAGAGAAACGTATAACAAAATGTATTCTTTACTGGCTACCTTCTGATACACTTGGAAAAGAAGAAGGGATGGAGCAGTTAAATATTTTAAAAGAATATTATGCCCATCTTGAAGTATTGAAGGATTATAAGAGAGAATATGGGATTTCTGCTTCTCCTGATGCATTGCAATTAAAAGAAAAAATTGAAGAAATGATTTATAAGGAAGAAGATGCGGTAAGAGAGATTTTAAAGAACTTATATTTAAACGGTACATTCTATAATATAGACGGGAAGATAGATATAAGTATTGCTGCATATAGCAAGGAATCTTTTTCTAAAATTATTCAGACTGTTGTTAACAAAATATTGAAAGAGGTTTATAAGGATAATCAGTTTATCAAGCCAGACGAGGATATAAGTTTGTCCGATGTCAGTAGCAATAAGTTTATAAGGGATTTCTTATTTAGCAACAAGGATAGGTTGTCCTTAACTTCTACAGATTCTAAAATAATTAATAATGTAATCAAAAAGTTTGGAGATGTTAGTTTTTCTGGAGATAATATTAAATATTCGTTAGATAGTAAAAATAATAAATTAGTAAAATTTGTTATCGATGAAGTAAAGGAAAAATGCGAGATAACCTATAAGGAACTATATGAAAAAGTTAGAAAATCAACTTTTGGACCAGACAAAAATACAGTGGAGATAATTTTTGCCTTAATGATTAAAAAAGGTTATTTGATTCCTATTAAAGGGGATGAAAGATTAAATATAAATCAAATAAAACTACCTTTGAATAGTTCCACACAAAAATTTAGGTTAGGGCAGTTTGTAGATAGTAAGTATTATGAAGGATTAATGAAAGTTTCTAAAATATTTCTAAATAGGAATTTTGAGAAAGAAGATTTGGCTGCCCAGGAAGAATTATGGGAAGATATGCTTAGTTTTAAGAAACAGACTCTAGAAAATATTGAGAAAATAAAATCAGAGTTAAATGAATTTATTAAAAATATGCAAATTGAAGAAAATGATTTTGAAAAAACCTATGAAGTAATAAACCAATTTACAATTATGTTGGATGCGGTTTCTGATGAAAACAACTCAAAGGATGGGCTAGAATATTTTATTGAGTTTAATAAAAAGTTACTTGAAAGAAAAAATGGTAGAGATATTATTGAGGCTTTATATGAGGATTACAATAGGGTTATAAATTGGATAAACGCAGGAGAATTTAACAATTATCCAATAAAACTTAGAAAGGTAAATGTAGAATTAAAAAATGAAAATTTAATTATTCCAGATGACGATTCTTATAAATGGTTAAAAGATAGTTACAATGAGATTCTAAAGAAATTAGAAAGCGGAGACGACTTCATTTTTGAGAACAAGAGTGAAGTTGTTATCAAGGCCTATGAAAATTTTAGAAAAGAGTATAACAAACAATATGTGATTGAGCATCTTGAGCAAAATGAAAAGCCAGAATTTAAAGAATTAGAATCAATATTTGAGGATGATAATTATAAATTCCTTGGCATGATAAGCCAAATTAAAAACATTAATATGGATTATGATTATATAAATATAACGAATGATATCAATAGAGAATTAGAAAAAGTGTGCCATAGGTCACCTTTAACTATATTAGAAAAAGGAGAAGGAGGCTGTGTTTGTGGGTTTAAGTTAGGCACAAAGAAGTACGTTGAAGATAAATCAAAATTTATTAAAGGGATATCTAATGCCATTAATGGATATATTGATGCCTTAAATAGCGAATTTAATAGACAAAAGATTTATAAGCATATGAACTATCTAAGAGAGATTGGCAAAAAACTTGATATGACAGAAAAAGTTGAAAGAATGTATTTGATACCTCTCGATGAAGATAAGGGTTCAAATTATAAGGGCTTTATCAGAGCAAATCCAGATATAATTCATTTTATAAATGAAGCATTAACCGTTAATGTTGATATCGTAATAAGGGATATTAATAAATTTATTGAAATGTTTAAGGATAAGCCAATTTCAAAGGGAGAGTTAATTGATAAATTTATTAAATACATTAATGGCAATGATAAAGTTAGTGATACTCATTATATTAAGTTAACTGACTTAAAATAGGTTTATACGAAAAGAGGGGTATAATGGAGGATACTTATAAGTATTATCTTGGTAGATTTACAGAAAAAAAGACTACATTTTCAAAGCCATTTATGATGTTTCTAGATAAGAATGGTGTTATGGATGGTATTGAGGAGATAAATGTTTATATCTATCCTTATAGGTTAGTACATATTGAAGAAAATGTATTATTTAGGACTAATTATGAACACATAAAACATAAAAGTGAAGATAGATACATCCTTCTCCTTAAGCATGAGGAATTACAAGAAAAACTTCAGGACTTTATTAAGAGAGCAGATGGTGGAAGAGTAAATAATATAGATATTAAAGATGTATTGGATACTGTAGAAGAAGATTTGTCATGGCATGAACGAATAAATCATTATAATGTCTCTGACATTAGGAATATTTTTAATGAACTTATTCATTATAGGAAACAGTTTAAGAAGAATATGATTAACATGGAAGAGATAGATAGGATAATCCTATCTGCCCTATATGACATGGACGCTATATCGATTAATGGAGATGCTGACTGTTATATATTTTATAAAAACATAATAGAATTGCATGGTGGAATTAATCAAGAGAATTATGTGACAAATATAAAAGAACTACTTTGTAAAGTCTTTTATGATAATGGCGGGGAATTCATGCACAGCGTAGTTCATCAAGAGATATTTAATGAATTTGAAAAACTGATGTGGACTTGCTATGTATTAGACTTTTTCAAGAAGTTAAATGGAGATAATATAAAAAAGGTTATAGGGCTAGAATTTATCAAAGTGGAAGTTTTCGAGAAATACTATAATGACTTGGTCACACTGGCTAAGATTATTGAAAAGAAAGACAAAAAATTATTTATATCTATGAAAGATAGAGCGGAAAAATGGGTATTAGATTCAGGAATAGACCTTTATTCTGTAGAACAGAACCATCTGGAGTTTATTAAAGAGAATATTGCTTCTTATATTTGTGTTTTGGATGGGATAAAAAATATTTTAAAAGACTTTAATATTGAAGGGTTTAAAAAAGTGTTTAAATACAACTTGGAAAATCTTTTAGAAGTGAAGGAAACACTAAAAAATATACCCTATGCAACTGAAAACACAAATAAGGTTAAGAGTTTTTTTAATGACTTTTTTGAACTTGTATCTACAATAGAAGAAATTGAAAAAGATTCTGCAAAAATAC
This sequence comes from Xylanivirga thermophila, assembly GCF_004138105.1. Taxonomy (NCBI): domain Bacteria; kingdom Bacillati; phylum Bacillota; class Clostridia; order Caldicoprobacterales; family Xylanivirgaceae; genus Xylanivirga; species Xylanivirga thermophila. The sequence goes on from NZ_RXHQ01000009.1 coordinate 26,090, forward strand.
TAAGTCTAAATCTATATACTGATTGGGTGAAATTGTATAGAGATAAACTTTTAAATTTGCAGTATCTATTGAGTAAAGTGAGATTTTCTGATGAATGGAATATAATAGAAAAGAGTAGATACGCTGCTTTAGATAGGCGAATTAGTAACATTCTAAATAAATATAGAAAATCCTTTGCAGAATTCTATATCAAAAATTATAACTCATGGTTAACAACTGAATATGGACCATCTAGACCCATATTAAATAATGATATTGAAAAGTTAATAGATTTAAAGGATGAGAAGATATTTATTATCATTTTTGATGGAATGAGATATGATGCATGGGATAATGTGGTTTACAAGTATTTTGAAGATATTTTATTAAGTCGTGAAACAAGGATTAAATCATCTTTTTCACTTTTACCGTCTATCACATCGATATCTAGGGAAGCCATATATAAAAATATTATAGATAATAATAAAGCGGATGTTACTTATATGACCAAATCGGAATCCTATTTAAAGCAGGATGATATTAAAGAAAACCTGCTTCTAGATAAAAAGATTAATATTTTTATATATAACATGTTTGATAAAGACGGACACAAGGCTACTGAGGATTTATATTTATTTTACGCTAAACAGGACACAGTTTTTGAAAATAGTATAAAAAACCTCGTTAAAAAGATACCTGATGATGCAAGTATTATAATAGCAGCAGACCACGGCATGATGCGTTTAGATAAATACATAAACGTTAAAGATATAGATGGGTTAACAACTGTAAAATCAAGGTTTTTAGAATTAAAATACCCTAAAGAATTTGAAGATGGTATAACACTTGATAACTATATATTTTCATATACCAATAGAGGCTATTTTACCGGAGGTGGAGAAAAGGATTTTTATAGTCATGGTGGATGTAGTATGGAAGAAGTAATCGTTCCCTTTATATATGCTAGACCATTATCAAATAATCATTTTACTTCATATACAGTAACGAAAACAATCGATGAAAAGGGAGAAACAATAATCTTACATGATGGTAAGAGATTGAAATTACCGTTTAAGGTTAGTGATAAGGAGCAGGTATTTTTAGCCAATTTATATAAATTTAGTACTCTTAATACAACGGATATTGAGAAATTATTTAAAAACCAATTTGGTAGTGCAGGATTGATTGACGGTATGTTGAGAAGATTTATTAGGAAATTACAAAGGGCAGGAATCACAATAATAGATACAACAGCAGCAGGGGAATTTGTTGTTTATAAAATTAATACTGAAAATCTATTTGGAGGTGGATGGCTTGAGTGAAATTCTTAAAGATATAATAAATGCACTTCGTAATGGCACTGTTCCAGCGGAAGGAACGGAAAATATTGCCGTTGGCATCGATGCAGAATTAAAAGAGGTAGAAAGCCAGTTAGAATATGTTAAGAAAGACAAAAGTGCATTTAAGTTTATTATAGGGGATTATGGTTCAGGTAAAACATTTTTTAGTACAGCAGTTAGAGAAATGGCATTTAGCAAAAATTTTGTTGTATCTTCTGTTGTCATATCCTCTGAAGCCCCATTGCATAACTTTGAAGAATTATATAGAAAAATAATGGGGGGATTAAGAACCGTAGATAATAAAAAGGTACCTGCTTTTTCTATAATTCTCGAGGAATGGCTTTTAGATTTAGAAGATAAAGTTTCTGAAATTGAAGGAATATCACCTGAAGATAATGAGGAAGAGTTTAAAACGGCTATGGACAAAAAGATAAATGAGGAGTTGCTCATAGTAGGTTCAATAGCATCTTCATTTGCCAACTCAATACGAGCGTTTTACAATGCAAAATATAAAGGTGATACTATATTAGCACAGGCTGCCGTGGGGTGGTTAAAAGGTGAAAATATTGGCATTGAACTAAAACGAAAAGTAGGAGTAACTGGTTCTGTAAAAAAAGAAAATTCATTTGAGTTTTTTAGGGCATTACTTCATATGATAAAGAGTACAGGTTATGAAGGACTTGTAATAATATTGGATGAGGTAGAAACGGTTCAAAAACTTCCACGAAAAGATATGAGAGACCACGCATATGAAAATTTAAGGCTTTTTATTGATGAGGCAGATAGAGGAGGATTTCCAAATTGCTACTTCCTGTATACTGGTACGGAAGAATTGATGGAAAGTGAGAAAGGTTTTAAAAGTTATGAGCCTATTCATCAAAGAGTAGAAGTGAAAAAAGATGAAGAACATAGAAATTTGAGACAACCAGTAATTTATCTTGAGAAATTTAACAGCGATAAACTAATTCAGGTATCTAAAAAAGTAAAGCAAATACATGGACAAGTTTATAACTGGCAACCAGAATCAAAAATTACAGAGCATTTTATAGAAAAACTTGTGATGGAAGTGAGTTCGGGATTTGGAGGGGAAATCAAGGTAGGACCAAGAGGGTTTTTAAGAATTTTCGTTGATACATTAGATAAGGCTCAGATGTATGATGACTATATACCAGAAGAACAGTTTAAATTTAATGACGAAATAATAAATAGAGCAGTGGAAGTGGAAAAGGAAACTGCACACATAGTTAACTTTTAGGTGGAAGGGATATGAGTAATTTTAAACTTTTATGTGAACCAATTAAGAATGGAATTATAACAAAATTAGGGTGGAGAAATCTAACACCGGTGCAGGAGTTGACAATTCCTGAAATCATAGATGGTAAAAATATTGTTGTTCTTGCACCTACTGCTGGAGGCAAAACAGAAGCCGCTTTTCTTCCAGTTTTAAATGCAATGTATATAGAGAATTTAAAACCTATATCTATTATTTATGTATCACCAATAAAAGCACTATTAAATAATCAGGAAGAAAGGCTTGGAAAACTTTCTTCCTTTGTATATTCAGATGTTTTTAAATGGCACGGTGATGTAGAAAGTAGCGAAAAGCAAAAGTTTTATAAAAACCCGTCTCAAGTTTTGATGATTACACCTGAGTCCCTGGAAGTTATTTTGATGAGTCAAAAAATTGATAAAAAGCAACTTTTGGCAAATATAAGATTTATAGTAATAGATGAAATACATGCATTTGCTGACAGCGAAAGAGGAATACACCTGATGGCTGTGATGGAAAGAATCCAATCATTTTCAAGATTTGACATACAACGTATAGGACTTTCAGCAACGGTAGGAAATCCGCATGAAATTCTAAAATGGATGCACGGAAGCAGTACTAGAGAAGGAATAGTAATTAACCCTCCAAAAGAAAAGAAACCTAAAAAAATTGAAATAAAATATGTGGATGAAGCAAAGGATGATTTTCAGAAGGATATTGCAAAAAGGATTTTTGGTAAAAAGGCACTATTTTTTTCAAATAGCAGAACAGCAGCAGAAGAATTAAAACTGTTTATTGAAGGTAATGGTATAGATTGTCATGTGCATCATTCGTCTATTAATAAATATTTTAGAGAAATTGCAGAAGAAAAATTTAAGGTGGGCAATAATACTGCTATAATAGCAACAAGCACACTGGAACTTGGTATAGATATAGGAGACCTTGATATTGTTTTGCAGTTAGATTCACCTAATTCTGTATCTTCCTTTTTGCAAAGACTTGGTAGAACGGGAAGAAGGGAAAACAGCATTGCACATTTTGTGTTTTTTCCTACAGATAAGGGAAAACTTGTTTTCTCAATTGCAATATTGAATTTAGCAATTAGAGGATGGGTGGAAGATATTTACCTTGTAAGGAATGCTTATGATATTCTGTTTCAACAGATATTGGCAATTACCCTGTCAACTATGGGAACTGATTTAGAATCTATTTATGAATTATTTAAAAAAGTATACTCATTTTCAGAAGTATCTAAAGAGGATTTTATATTTTTAGTTAAGTATATGATTAAGAACAAGTATTTGATGTATGAAAGAGGAAAGGTATTTATCGATACTGAAACAGAGAAAAAGTTTGGAAGTCGAAATTTTATAACTTTATACTCTGCTTTCGATACTAATAAAGAGTTTACAGTTAAATATAAAAATCGTCCTATAGGAAATTTAGAAAGATGGTTTGTAAATGCACTAGGAGATAATTTTCAGTTTGTGCTTGCAGGTAGATGCTGGCAGACGGATAAAATTGATTATGATAGAGGTTTTATACATGTTATTGAAGCCGAATATGCAAAACCTCCAAAATGGATGTCTGAAGGTGGTTTTGTATCATTTGAATTGGCACAAGAGTATTTAAATGTACTAACTTCAAATGAGGCATACAATTTCTTAAATAAGACGGAACTTGATATGTTAAATGAAATTCGTTATGAAGAAAAAAGTTTTGGATTAGAAAGAGGTAAAATACTTATTGAGGAAAGTAAAAACGATTATATTTTTTATACATACGCAGGCAATAGAGTGAATTATACATTAGCAACAACATTATCTTTAATTAATATATACTATGATATTGTTGGATTAACTTGGAAAGGATTTAAACTCCGATGCAGAGATAAAGAATTTAAAATTGATTCTAATATTATATTAGAGGAAATAAAAAAGATTAGAACTAGTCCAAACTACTTTGGGCAAGAAAAAATATCAGAATTAATTGAAAAAGTACCTGATATTAATATATCGAAATTTCAAAAATATTTACCCCAGGAATTAAGGAGAAAACAGTTATTTGACTACATTTATGACATTAAGAAAACAAGAGAATTTATTAGATATAGTGAAATTAAGGTGTTAAAAATCTATTATTAAGCAAGGAGGGTCTCTATGAAAAATATTGAGAAACAATTAAAAGAACTTGAAAAGAAATTTAAAAAAGCAGATGGCCATGCAAGTTTTAATGAATTATTTAATCTGGATTTTATGAGGAAGTATACGGATTTCAGTAGTATAGAAGATTTTTTTGAATTTGGTGGATTTGAAGTAAACACTCAAGAGGATTACGAGAATCTTCTTCAGGAGGAACTTGATAAAATAGTTCGTGAGAAAACAAAATTTAAGACTTGGGAAGAGATGCTTCGCTGTGCTGGAAAAGAAGAAATGTTAAGAAGGTTAAGAATGCAGGGATTTGATGTAAAATAGATTTTGCACCTCTCCTTTTGTCTGTAAGGGTAGAAAAGAAGAATTTGCTGAAAATAAAGATATTCCGAAGCAGAAAGGAAGATTTAGGAAATACTGTTTTAGACTATTTAAAAAGAAGGAATGAGTATTGCTTCTGGAAAATCAGCAGTATTTATTATTGGATTTATGGAAGTGACAGAAAGAGATTGAAGGTTTTTTTAAGGAGATAATTTGCATGAATAGGTGTCAGTGGTGCGGCAAAGACTCTGGCGGGCATGGCATGGTTGTTTTAACTATAAAAGAAGATGAGCCATCTCAATTGATATGCGAAGATTGCTACAATAGATATACGGCAGATATGCTTGGAGTTGAAGACTATAAGGATTTTGAAAAAGAAGCAACCTTTAAAGATTGTGATGGTATAGACCACTGCTTTCAAATAGGAAAGAAGATTCATCCAACAGGTATTTGTTGGGATGCTATAGAATTTATTGAGGAAGATAAAGTAGGATATTCCTTTGAGATACATTAAGAGTTTGAAGAAGATTCAAATGATGCTTTAAAAAGGCTTTATAAAAAGATAAAAAAAGGATTATCGCAAAAGCACATAAAAAGAGAAGTATTCCGGGGACATGAACTTATCTCTTTTAAAGATAATCTAGTAGAAGGGCGTATTGAGTGGGATGATAGGTATGAGACTGATATGCCCAAATTTATTATAGACGGACAGGAATATAGCCTAGAAGAGTTCGGTATAATGATGATGTCCTGCGAAGGATGGAATTTTAAATTAGAAATTATAGAACCTACTGAGTAGGGTGTGATATCTGAATTAAGGGTATCAATGTAAGAAAGTAAAACAATGACTAGGTTAAGGATATTTTTACATAGTGAGGTTGATATACATGGGTAATTCAAAGGAACAAGATAAAATATTACAGGAAATGTTGGAAGCAGAACGGCGTAATATAGAAAATTATAATAATGGCTTGCTTAAAAAATCTAATTCTGTCATTGAAGTAGATACAAAATATGAAGAAAAAAAGTACCTAAAGTCTATATCTTGGCAGTTGCCTGAAATTGATAGAGAAGCAATTGAAGATTTTAAAAGGAGCCATGATTGCACCTACCAAGATATTATTAAGTACGCATTAAGGTATTACTTATCAGAAACAAATTATAATCATGCTAAAGAGATAATTGAACTACGGGAGAAGCATTATATTGAGCATAGGGGTGAATAGGGGGTTAAGTTACTGACATGGAAAAGCCAGAGCAGCAAATGTTACAGGAATATAATAATATAGAAAAAGATATAGAGAATGTTCAGAAAGTTAGTGAATACGTAAGCCTTAATTTTGAATTATATGGCGAGCCTATTGACGATATAGAAACACTTCAAGAATATAGAGAAAGGTTTAAGAAAGCCCGAGATTTTAGAAATAAATATGAAATAGGGTTTAATAAACTTAATAAAAGCATTAAAGAGATTTATTCTAATTGGGATGATATTGCTTTATGGAGTGATAAGGTATTAAGGCTAAAGGAGCAAGCAAGGAAAGAATTATGTAATTTAGATAATGCCTTAGTACAGTGGTATAAAAAAGGCAGCATATCTTCATTAGTTGAGAAGGATGATTTGGATGGATTAACAGTCACATTAGGGTATAAAGTAAAAGATATTCCTCCAGAAATAATTTACGAGACGTTGGAAAAGTGTAAAGAAGAACAGGCTTTTTTACCTAATATGAGAGAATTAACAGACGAAGAAGATATGGAATACTGCTATTTTTTATACTGTTTTGCACTTGCTGAAGAAAAAGAGCAGAAAGCCATTGAAATTCAAGGGTTTATAGATAAAATCTTTGATAATATGCTTGAACATGGGTATTTTAGAAATTATATTTATGGAGAATATAATTTAGAATTAGTTGACAAGGAAAATAAAAAGAGTGGAAAGAAGCAATGTTCCTTTCAAAACTTTAATCCTCGGCAATGGCAGATAGAAGCCTATGAGTTGTGGAATCAAAAAAATCAAGCCCATCATGGCACTTTTTCCGTAGCCACGGGGGCAGGTAAAACATTATTTGCTCTATATTGTTTACAGCAGGAATTAGAAAAAGATAATGATATTCTCACAATCATAATAACGCCTACTAAGGCCATTATGCAAAACTGGTACGAAAGTTTAATAGAAAAGTTTCATGTACATAAAGAAGCAATAGGAAGAAGGGGCGGCGGACATGGTAAATGTCTATGGAACACAAAAAAGTTTATTATTTACATATCTAATACCGCCCAAAAGGAATTAGCAGATTATACTGTAGCCTTTGAAAAAATGAATGAACTAAAAAACAGAGATATCTACCAGTTCTACATATGCGATGAATGTCACCGTTACGCCACTGAAAATAACCTTAAGATGTTTGATGGACTTAAGTACCTTAAAACTAAGCAAGAAGATGATATTGATTACTATTCAGTTGGGCTCTCTGCTACTCCCGAACGAGGCGATGGAAGGGAAGTATACTTTTATCGTGCCATAGGAGATGTGATATACAAATATAATATTTTAGAGGCATTGGCTGATAATGCTGTATCTTCATTTACAATTAAGAATGTTTATTGTAAGTTAACAAAAAAGGAGCGAAAGATACTAAAAGAATTAAACCAAAAAATATTCAGTTTAATAAAACAACTTAATGCCCTTACAAAAACAGTAAAAACAAAATTATTTACCAATACAGGCAATCTCGATACAGAAACAATAATCCGAGAGGCGTATATTATAATAGCCTCAAATAAAAAAGTTATTGATAAAATAAATACAAAAAAGGAAGGCTTCAAGAAAAAGCATGGAAAATTTGCAGAAGGTGCCCTTAATGATTGGCTGAATAAACAGCAAAATAGTGATATGAAAATAATATACCTATGTAATGCGCTTGTTTCTGGGATAAACAAGAGAAAACTATTAATCATGAATTCACACCATCGGAATAAAAAGTGCTTAAAACTGGTAAGGAAAAATATTAATAAGAAAATAATTATATTTTCAGAATTTATAGAATCGGCAGAGGCTATTTATGAGGAACTTGTACTTCAGTATGGAGGGAAAAAGATAAGGAGATATTATTCTTTAAATCCGAAACAAAGACAAAACCAAACGGAAGCCCAAAGAGAAAAAGAGAATATGGAGGCTCTTACAAGTTTTAAAAATGGTGAAGCAAATGTGATTGTAACCGTTAAAGCGTTTGATGAAGGAGTTGATGTCCCGGATGCCGACGTTGGAATTATTTATCAAAGCACTAAAGGAACAAGGCAAGCGATACAAAGGTTAGGAAGAGTTGTAAGAAAGGCTCAAGATGGAGATGAAGAGAAAAATCCAATGTTATATTATTTGTATCATCCAGAATACCAGGCGGAGTTTTTAAAAGGTTACTTTGAAAATCCCTATAAACTATACCGCAATGCATTTGACGATGATTCGGAGGATGATGTAGTAAATAATACAACTGAGGATAACGAAGAGTTAATTAAAGGTAGGGGTTCTTATGAACAGGCTGTGTGCAAGTATAAAGCAGGGCTAGATAAGATAGTATTTATCCCTAAGAATAAATATGATTTTTCTAAATACGATATAAAAAATGATAACAATGACACTATATAATACAAGACCTTCATACAGATTCATGATTCAAGAAACATGATTCTGTACAAAGGTTGCGTATTATTAATAGGTGGTGTGTAAGAAATAGAAAATAGGGATTTAGGGATATGGGATGTATGGCTATAGCGGTGTAAAATGATAAATGAGGATAATGGATAAAATAAACACGTTGCATTTATTAATGGACCAACGTAAAATATAAGCATACGGATGGAGGCATATCTCCTTTACGGCCAGTTTCATAACTGGAATTAAACGTAAAGGAAGGTATGCCTTTTGGTTTATCAAGATTAAGGATTAAGGGAAGATGATTTAAGGAGGGATAATGTGCTTAGAATTGAGGAGTTTACAGAAAAAATTACAAGAGATTTTAAGATGGAATTTCCCGAGGTGGAAGTAAAAGAAAAATATATTCGCTTGGGTACAGGGGTAACCCATGCAGAATTACCGATTGCAAGCATGTATAAAGAGTACCAGGTTACGGGCTACGATAATATAAGGGATTTATATATAAAGGTTGCATACGAGGTATTGAATCAATATAAATTTAAGGTTGATTATAATAATGTATTTCCTTTGCTTAAAAGTAGGGATTTCGGGAAAGGCGAAAAGGATTTAAGGTTTTGTAGGGAGCAAGCCTTTACCGATATAGATACACTATATGTATCAGACGAAGGGGAAGTGTTTAGATTTGTGCTGGAAAGTGATGATGTGGACTTTGATAAAATAAAAAAGAGAGCATGGGAGAACCTAAATAAACTTTCTAATATACTGGTACGACTGGATGATACCCTCAATATATTTTGCTTGCGATATTCTACTGATTATAATGCATCATTTTTACTTAGTGATTCATTACAAAAACAGATAAAAAGGAAAGTAGGACAGGATTATCTCTTTGCAATTCCTTCTTCAACTGCATTAGTTGTGGCTAAATATCAACCTGAATATATAAAAATTATGGAATCACTAATTATGGTAGATAAAGACCCGAATAAGGTCTCAGATAAAGTATATCAATATAAAGATGGGAAATTTGATATTGCATTTGTTTAACAGTATATTAAGAAGTAGAAGGAATAAGGGTTAAGTATAGTTATAGAGGAAATCACAAAGATTTATTCTAATTTGATTTAGAGATAGTAATTTCATATAATATAATAAGATATGTAATATGTGGAAGAGGAGATATGGTAATATGAATAAGGTGATAATTGAATGTGCCGAATTGGTTGATAAATATGAATTAAATAGAGATAGCATCCTGAAACAGTTACAGTCTATGGAAATAGATAAAGGAATAGAGGATTTTATTATTGCATACAATGATGACTTTCGGTATACTTTGATTGGTGAAATCAAGAGCAAACAGGTAGTTTTAACTAATATTGAAAAGGCTATCGCTTTTGAAAAGATGGATAATACGGATTTATACGAATTTATAAAAAAGGGACAAGGGAAATAGGAAAATTAGGACAAAAGAAAAGGCTTTGGGGATAAGGTTAGATATCCTGCAAAGCCTCATGTTTTTAGTATTTTGGGATTTCAGTTTTTACTTTTTCAATAAAGGTTCTAATGGTAGGAATATTATTTATCAGGAGTTGATAATCATCTAAATCTAGGGTTTGCTGAATCTGATTTAGATATTGTTCAATTGTTTGGAGATGGGACAGGGAAAAGGAATCATAGGAAGCAGGGTTAAGAAAACAAGTGACTAATGCTGTGATTGCTTTACCTAATTTCCTCGCATCCATATTTCCTAATATCCTATTCACAATCTGTTGTAGGTAATTTAGTTCCAATCTCAAAACTTCTAGATTTATCATTATTACGCCACCCCTTTACGGAAATTTGAAGCATTATAGCCATAGGTACACGAGAAATCAAATTATTTGAGGTAAAAGTTTTAAAATTAATAAAATAATTCATGGCATATAACTTAATATTATAGTAATAAAATGTTACATGAGTGGATATAATATTGACACATGACAAACAATAATGTAATATAATATTACAAAGGAGGGTTTAAAGATGGCAAAGGATATTCCTATTGGATTAAAAATAAAGGCTATTAGAGAAGCAAGGGGATTAAGTCAGATTGAAGTAGTAGAACGACTTGTTGAAAGAGATGTTAATATGAGCAGAGAAACATTAAGCAAAATAGAAAACGGCAACAGGACTGTATCGGCTGTGGAGTTAAATGCTCTATGCAAAGTTCTGAATATAGATATAAACATCCTTTTTGAAGAAGATGATGATTTGGTTACATTATTCAGGAAGAAAAACTTTTCAGAGAAAACGATTAAAGAAGTAGAAAAACTTCAGGATATGGTAAAGGTGTTTATTTATCAAAAGAAAATATATGCTGGGGAGTTTAAACCACAAGAGAGAAAGCCACTATGGGAGGAGTGTTAAGATTGCCAAAGAATAATTTGAATCTCCCAGAAGAATCTTTCAGGCTACAAATTAAAGACTTAGCAGAAGAAACGAGAATAAAGTTTGCTAGAAAAGGGCTTTCAGATATATTTGACATTCTATCGGAGGCTGCATTTTTGATAAGAAAGCCATTGGATACAGATGAATTATCAGGGTTTAGCACTTATTTTGAGGAACAGTTTATTGTCTATTTAAATAGTAATTTTACTTTGGGACATGAACGTTATACTGGTGCCCATGAATTATATCATCTTATTTATAATGCCGATATCCTGAAAAAAGAAAAGATTCTTTTAGATGATGAAAAGCATAAAGCAGAAGATATGAAAGCAAATGTATTTGCATCTGAATTTTTAATGCCTGAAGACTATGTAAAAGAAGTATTTTATAAAATTGTTAATGTGGATAAGGGCAGTATTTTACCAAGGCATATCGTTAGAATGCACAATTATTTTAAAGTAAGTTATAAGGCTATGTTAAAAAGACTTATCCAACTTGATTTATGCTCTATTAATAAATATGAGGAACTTGTAGATATCTGCTCACTGGAAAACATGGAGCAACTCCAATCTCTAACCAAGCGGGAAGGCTATAGCATTGAACTGATAATTCCATCAAAAGAAACGTATGTACCTACAGAATATATAGAATTTGTAAAGAGTAATTACGAACGAGGGAATATTTCATATAAGAACATGAAAAATAGTCTTGAATTTGTCGGACTGACTCCAGAGCAATTCGGATATGAGTATCCCCTAGAAGAGGATTATTAGAATGAGGTACGTAGGAGCCATTTCTGATGCAGATATTTTAATTAATTTAGCCAGAGTTAACAGATTGGATGTTTTAGAACTTTTATTTGAGGAAATCATCATTCCACAATTTGTGTATGATATTGAAATAAAGAAAAATGCAGGAAAGGGTTATGGTGTAATTAATCAAGCCATTCATAAAGATGGGAGCATATTTAAGGTAGTAGATAGGAAGAAAGATATATCTGTAAATATACTTGCAAGAAGTATTATTGAAGATAAGAAAAAGGTAATCGGTCCAGGAGAAAGTGAATGTGCAGGATATGCTCAGGCGTTGAGAATTCCAATAATAATATCAGATAATTATACTGAATTTAAGTGGCTAGATGAGTTCATTACCCTGACACACAATAATATTTTGGCTTTATGTGTGTATTTTGGCGAGATTACAAAAAGTGAGGCAGAAGATATTTTTAATCAAATTAATGATAATTTAACTCGTCCGACTAGAGATACCTTTGAAGACCAATATGGAAAGGCCTTTATAAGATTTGAGAGAAATGGTTGGAAAAAATATTTGGGTATATAGGGGAAGGTATATGTAATAAGGGATATGGGTTAAAGAATAAGGTTATATTGAAGTAGCAATTGTAAGAATGTAATTGTGTTCTTCCTTAATATGCGCTAAAATATCATTATCAATACAGACGGAGAGCATATTCTCTTTATACAGCCAGGTTCGTTTTGGCAGTAGTTAAGGAGAATATGCTTTTTATTTTTTGGAAGAGAATTTGGAATGATAAAATGTGAGGTAAGAGGTGAGGAATATGAGAAATCCTATTAGATTACTATTGCTTCTATAAACCATATTATTCCTTTGTTATTGTGTACAGTCAATAGGAATTCAGCATTCTATAAAGGATAAATTGGCTAATGCTAGTACTTTGTCGAAATATCCGCTGAAGTTTAATACTGAGGTGAAAAGTATGGGAACAGCATGTCAGGTTAATAATTGTTTTAGTAATTGCTTTAGAGAAAAGTTAATAAATACTGAATTGGGATTTTTAATAAAACAAGAAGGGGTTAAAGAAGGTATAAAGGAGGCAATACTAATACTTTTATTAAAGAAAGCATATACTCTGCCAGACGATATTTATGAAAGTATTATGAATCAGGAAAATCAGAGTGTTTTGATGGAATGGGTAAGACTGGTTTCGGAAACTCAAAATATGGAACAGATAAGAAAAGTAATAAATGCAAAATAAAAATAAGCCTTTACGGCTTATTTTTTTGCCCGCCTTGCTCCTCTAAAACGGCTTTAATCAGTTTTGCAATTAAACGTAAACTATCTTCAGAGCAGTCTTTTAAAAGGTTTGCTATTTCGTCATTTATATATTCTCTTGATTTATATAAAGAATCATAAAGAACAAAATCAGGGGTTATACCGAGGGCATTACAGATACCTACGAGGGTTTTAAGGCTTGCTTTTGCAGACCCGCTTTCAATGTGACTCACATAAACGCTTGAAATTTCAACTGCTTCAGCCAACTGCTCCTGGGTTAGGTTTTTTTTCAGACGTTCTTCCTTTATCCTTTTGCCTAATTGCTTATAGTTCATTTATAATCACCCCTTCATACAATTTAACAATCCTTATGGGCGATACTGAATAAACTATAAGGACATATTGTAATAATAGTTTAAATGTTATAAAATTGTATTGGAATGTTGAGCATGCTTTGGAAATATGACGCAATTAATATAAATGGGGGGATGCTATCAACAAAAGATAAACGGTAAAAGAGAGGGGTTGATATACAGATTAATCATAGTATTTTAAGAATTAGGGATTGAAATATGGATAGCAAGCAGTGTTTAACGAAAATTAGAAACATGTTTACATAGTTTTAACCGATTTGCTTTATTACAAAGAGAGTGATAAAGTAATATGAATTCTTTGTGCGTTATTAAAATATAAATTTATGGCTTATCCATACCTGTGGGATATTTAAAGGTGTGGGTTTATTTATGTAATAAGAAAAAAGCGAATAGTAATTTAGCACTTGCCAAGTAGGGCATACCTTTTAACTAATGACATTAAAATGAGAAAGATAAAGGAGGTATTTTAATTATGAAAAGGTTGATGTTATTTCTAATAGCAGCACTGCTTTTTATTAGTATTCCAGTGAATGCAGTTGCTGGACAAGCATCAACAAAACATCAATTCTCTGATGTAAAAGAGACAGACTGGTTTTATCCGACAGTAGCAAGGTTGGTAGAAAAAGGACATATTGCAGGGTACACCGATGGAACTTTTAAACCACAAAATAATATTAGAGTATCGGAGTTTACTAAGATATTGGTTTCAGCCCTTGATTATCAGATAAGTGTATCAAAAGGCGGGTATTGGGCAGAAGGTTATATAAATCAAGCAAAAGAAATTGGAATTATTCAAGATGGTGAGTTTGATGATTATGACAGGTATATAACCCGTGGTGAAATGGCAAGGATGGTTGTAAGGGCGGGGACAGGAATAAGTGCTAAGGATAAAGGAATTAGTTTCGATATTCCTGAAAACTACAAAGAATATGCATCTCTGATTACTGACTACTCAATTCTTAAACATGAATCACAGGAAATTGCCTTAAAAATATTTGCTTCTGGAATTATATCAGGATTCCCAGACGGAAGTTTCGGGTTTAATAAAAACGCAACGAGAGCCGAAGCATGTGCTATCCTTATTAGGTTTCTTGAAAAAGGCCAAAGAAAAGTACCTGAATTGCCTGAGAAGTTTGATTTAAAAAACGCTATTATAAATCATGTTGAACTAGATGAAACTAAAATAGACGAGGATTATGGAAAACATATTATTAATAATAGCGGTTCGAATGTTACTGTAAAACTTAAGGGATACACTTCTTATGTATATCCTTATATGGGTAGAGAATACGCTCGTGGTCCAGAAGACACCGTTTATTATGCCATTTATTATGATGGTAATGATGAAGCAAAATATGGTGAAATTATTAGACAGGCAGATGGTTTTGTTTTAGAGAGGGTATATCCAGACGGAACCTATGATGAATTTACCCCACCACCACTTACGGAAAAACAAAAACAGGATTTCATTAACAAATATGACCCAGCACAAGTCAAAAAGAGGATACTAGAAGAAGAAAAAGAAATGGCAAGGAAAGTAGATAAGACATACAGCGATTTAATAGAAAAAGACCTTGTAAAACTTACCAAAGGGGACAATTATATTATTTATACGTATACTAAGCCTGATAAAGAAGCATTTAAACTAATTTCAGGAGCAGATATTAATTATGGAAACACTGTTGAAAGAGATTATGATTTTAATGTGGAAAGTATAAAAAGTAATATTGATAAAATATTAAAAAATAACGAAATTAAAATCCATCTAAGAATATATCTTATTCCTTATCAGTGTAAAGATTTTCCCGAAGGTATAATACAATATAGAAATTTCAATAAAGATAAGAGTGAATATGAATTACGTATTTTACTTCTTAACAATGAAACTTCTATGGAAGAACAGTTTAATATTCAGTTTAAAAAATATTTACAAGAAGTTAAAAGGTATAAATAAAAGCCATATAAATAAGGCATATGGATTTTATAAAAAGATAGATGCTTGCTTAAAGTCATATTAGAACTTCGAATTATTAAAATATAAGTTTCAAAGCACTTTATATTTTTAAAGTATTTACTAAATTCATATTCCTGTTTAGATAGAATTTATTTTTTATAGGGGGAAATAATGAAATGCAAAAAAAACATAGAATTTCATATATTTTAATTTGTTTAATTATAATTATTAGTTTAGTAGGATGTTCTGAGAAAATTGAGCCTTTTTCCCATTCACCTGAAAATGATATTAAAATAGATTACATGGAAGATATTATCCAGAACCAGGATAAATATAAAGAAATGTATATGGATTATTCTTCTATGAGAATTGTTGGCACTATGTCAAAAGAATTGGAACAGTTTATTACTGACTTAGAAAAAGAATCTATCGAAACAGTAGGAAAGTTTGCTGATAATGGCGATAAGTTCATTGTTTTTCAAATATCGCTAGATGATTCTAAGGGAGTTATTGAAGAAGGGGCTAAAGCATTAATTGACAATTATTTAAAATATACTCGCCTTGACGATGAGAAAGCAACAGAATTTGGATTATCTTCCGAATTAGAAGCCCAAGACCCTATAGGAAAAGTAAAAAAATATATGGGAGATAAAAATATTAAGATAACAGAAATTGTTCTGCCTCAAGCCTTTGAAAAGGTTGATTATGACCTTTATCCAGTAAAATGTACCTATAGGTATGTTTTAAAAGGTACAGTAGGCAAAAAACCTTTCGAAAAAGAGGTAGTTCAAGATTTCTACATTGGAATTGATTGGAGCAAGGGGAAAGAAAAGGAAAATATGAGAGATACTATTGAGTATATTCGAGATATTTCTCAGAATTAATTTTTAGGAGGTGCCTTATGAGAAAATCAAAACTTGCAAATATATGTCTCTATAGTTCTTTAGTGATTATATTGTTAAATATATTCACTGTTATTTTATTAGCAGCAAAGAAACCAACTAACTTAGTGTTAGTAATTTCAAAGATATATAAACCAATTATAGTATTATCTATTATCGTTTTAATAAGCAGTATAGTATCTATAGTGCGAATTGCAGTTTCAAAAAAACAATTAAAGGGTACAGTAAAATCCATTATCTCGCTGATATTGTCTATAGTAATGTTTTTGGGTGGATTTGCTCAAGGACTATTTGCTGAGGCTGTGAATTCAACAAATGAATTGGGGAATTCTGATAAATTCATATCAACGATTGATGAACAGGCCGAGGGAGGACAGGAAGAGCCAGGATTTGATGAATGGCAAAAACAGAAAGAATTATTTGAAGAGATGTTTAAAAAGAGGATGAGCACATCGACTACTCCTGAAGGTCCTAATGAAATTTTAAAAGGTAAATGGGGGAGTACTGCCGATGAAATAAAGAAGGCAGAAAAGAATAGGGTGGTTGAAAAATCTAATGATAATGGAACACATTGCCTTACCTATGCAGAGCAAATAGATGATGTGTGGCTCTGCGGAAAGTTTTATAATTTTAATGAAGCGGGTGAATTGGATTCGTTATTTATCGAATACAATAATAATATAAGTTACATCAACAATGTTCAAAGTAATGTTGAAAATAATGTGGATGAATGGTCTGCTGAGGGGACCTATAAGCATTATACGGATTTAAAAGAAAAACTACAGAAGATATATGGTGAACCAATTTATGGCTTAACCGGAGAAATTAGATTTGAAAACGATGTGTCAGAGGAAGACAAGCATAATAAAAGTAAATGGGATGAACTAATAGTTACAGGTAAAATGGATTTAGGATGTAGATTTGCTGCAAAGGATACAAGTATTAAGTTATGGGTTATGAGTTTAGGAGCATCTTCAGATATGTTTGCACAAGGACAAGTACATATCAATTGCTTTATAGAGAAAGTTAAGTAGATAAAAAGTGTTTGATTGAGTATTATATCATGAAGAAATTAGTAAAATAGGGAGGATAATAACATTAAAGTAACAGATATTGTTTTACCTCAAACCTTTGAAAAAATTGATTATGACCTTTATCCAATGAAATCCACATATAGGTATATTTTAAAAGGTACAGTAGGTAAAAAACCTTTTGAAAAAGAGGTAGTTCAAGATTTCTGCATTGGGATTGATTGGTCGGAAGGTAAGGAAAAGGAAAATATGAGAGATGTTATTGAATACATCCAAGATGTGAAAGAGGAAATATAGGCAATATGAAATTAAACTAAGGAGTGGAGAAAAATGAAAAAGGTAATATCTTTGTTACTTGTTCTATTATTAGTATTAACAATGGTCACTGGATGTGG
The DNA here is from genome assembly GCF_004138105.1 of Xylanivirga thermophila. Lineage (NCBI taxonomy): Bacteria > Bacillati > Bacillota > Clostridia > Caldicoprobacterales > Xylanivirgaceae > Xylanivirga > Xylanivirga thermophila. Next base: position 43,928 of record NZ_RXHQ01000009.1, read on the forward strand.
TCAAAGTGAAAAGAAACTAGAAACTTCGGGGGAAAAGACAATAGAAACTACTCCTGATGTAAAAACAAATAAAACTGATTCTAAAACTGCAAAAGACAATTCTGGAGATACTGAATTGTTTGGCGTTCCTATGAAAACTGAAGACTATTTTATTCAAGATTTATCAGACCCAAATAATCAATATACATTAAAGTGTATGACTGAAAAAATTTTTGGTATGGATGGATATATAATTAGTGGAGAAGAAGTAAAAGAGGGAGAATACAAGGAAGGTACTAGTTTTCTTGTCTATGCAAAAGACGGGAAGGCTTTAACTATTGAAGATATCACTTATTTAGATGAAACTTATCTTATCTCTTTGAAAGAGGTAGAAAAGGGGACACCTCAAAGCCATGAAAAATTATCTATTGTAACGAAAAAGCCTTTTAAAGACCAAACTATAAAATATGAAGATGGAACAATGGTGAGAAATATTAATCTTTTAGCCGAAGAGGTAGGTATAGAAAGAATTGAAGGAGAATTTCAAAGAGTAGAAGGGGATAAAATTGAGATTATATCAATGTATTCAACCCTTGCAAAAGTCTATGCTATGGATGGAGTAACACCAGAATCATTGGAAGGGTTACAAAAAGATGATACAATTGAATATATGCGTGGTCTTAGGAATGACACAGTTTATGCTATTAGAAAAATAGAAGAATAATATGAAGCAAGAATTAAGTACATAGGGTTTAGGGCTTAGAAAAGATACTTGTATAAATATAGTAGATAAGATTTAATTTGGGTAAAGGAGGTATTTTGTATGAGAAAACTATGTTCCCTCATATTGATTGGAACGATGCTAATTACTGGTCTATTAAATCCAGTTATGGTACATGCAACTTCAGGACTTCAATTTACGGATGTTAAAGAAAGTGATTGGTTTTACAAAGATGTAATGGAATTAACAAAAAGAGGGTTGATTTCAGGATATCCTGATAAGACATTCAAGCCAAATGCTCAAATTCATGTGGACGAGTTTACTAAAATTCTAATTTCTTCCGTGGATGCAAATATTGAACCTTCTAAAGGTGGTTATTGGGCAAACAACTATATCGAGAAGGCTAAAGAACTAAGTATTATTCAAAATGGAGAATTTCAAAATTATACCCGATATATTACCCGTGGTGAAATGGCAAGGATGATTGTAAGGGCTGGGGCGGGAACAAGTGCTAAGGGAAAAGGGATAAACCTTGATGTTCCCGAGAACTACAAAGAATATTCTTCCCTTATTACTGACTACTTGACTCTTAACTCTGAATCTCAAGATGTTGCCTTAAAAGTATTTACATCAGGAATTATTTCAGGATTCCCAGATGGAAGTTTTGGGTTCAATAAAAATGCTACAAGAGCCGAAGCCAGTGCTATTATGATGAGATTTCTGGATAAAGACCGAAGAAAAATTCCTGAGTTACCTAAAACAGTAGATTTTAGCAATACTTTAACTGTAAAAGAATTTACTGAAATGGCTTTAAAGACTGTCGGTAAAGAACCTACTATGGAATATGCTCAAAAAATGGAGTATGTAAGACCTTCGGCAGAATATCCATCTTATGAAAAGCCTATTTTAAGAAGAGAAGCCACTTTAACAATGGCAAGAATTATGGATGATTTAACAGACACGCCTGCTTTATTTACTTCGGGCAAAAATGATTTATTTGTAGAGGGTATTACCTTGAATCATAGACCTAATATTGGTAAATTGATTAATGGTTTCGGTAAGGAATATTTTACTTTATGTGATTGGAAAGATTACTGCGGTCATATTAGAGATATTCGTATGATAACAGAGAAATATCAAAAAGAAATGGTTACTTTGTATTTGGCGGGTATCATTAATCTTGATGGTAATAAGGAATTAAGACCATATGATTTTTTAACTAAGGAAGAAGCAAAAGAGTGGATTGATGTTTGTGAGGAATACCGTTCATTAAGTTCCGATGAAGTTTTGGCAAAATTGCTTAAAAATATTCGGGAATTAGAAAAAAAATCTATGCCAGAAGTAGAAAAACCATCAAATGCTAATTTGTGGCGTTCAACTTATCCTTATGTAAATAAAAGGCTGTATGAATATCCATTAAAGTTGGACAAAGAATCTTCTTTCTCGGTATTAAATTCCTATAATGTTGAGATTCCTTCTAAGATATTAAAACGATTTAAACCAATGTATGAAATATACTTTAATACGAGGTATACAGTTGATTACAGAAATTTAGATGCTGAAGCAAGATACTATAGCACATATATTAAAGAGAGTGGAACAGGCAATTACGAAAAAAGGGTGCTTTTTTATCATAATCCTGCACAATCTACTAATGGTTATGTAGATGAACACGGCAATAAAAGAAAACTTGAAGATATAATTTTAATAGATAAGGCAATTAAGAATGAAATTGAAAAATATAAAAAGTATAAAGTCGTTTCACAGGCAGAACTAATAACAGATGAATCATTAATCTATACAAGTTTTGCAGATAGGTGCAGGGCGACATTAAGAATAATTTATTATCCACCAACAGACCCTAACTTTTTAAAAGAACAAGGACTAGAGGTTGGTAAGTGGTATGAAAAAGATATATTGATAGATATGGCAATTGTGACTGATGGAGCAGAAGAGTTTAAAGATAGATGGAAGTTTTCTCCTTTTAATTATTCTGGACATTATGATTTTGGTCAATATAGACCTATGGAGTATCTTAAATAGTTTGATACAAAAAAGAAGGGAAGAACAAAGGAAAAAGGGGTTAGGGAAAGTTTAGGTATAAGATATTATTGAATATTTTTCATATATGTTAATCTATACATAAGAGAGCAAAAGCCGAGATACATAAGCATTACGGCTTGTGGGGCGTTTTTTAAAATTTTATATAGGGATATTAGGACTTTTAAAATGCTTTGGGGATTAGTGGTCTTCCCAAAGCATTTTTCCTTATAATCTGCTTTTACTTTAAGGGAGTTTATTGCAGATTCGTTACATTTTATTAAAAAGGACCTGACAAGTATTCCCACGCGCGCTACAATTATAATAAAAAGATAGGGAGTTGATTTTAGTGAAAAAGAGAATGAATATAATTTTAAATATGGTCATACCTACAGTGGCTGGATATGCAACATTTTTTCTACTTTTCTATTTGTATCAAAAACTACTTTTTGAATATAGATGGCTAGCAGTAATACCTCTTGCAATAGTAACAGGATATATGATAGTAGAGAATAGAAGAGAGTGGAAAGTGCTAACAAAACAGGGATAGGGGAAACCTTATCTCTGTTTCGTTGAGGGGAGGATTAGTGAATTTATATAGAAGAACAAAATACACTCATATACAAAACATGAGTGTATTAGTTTTTAAGATATTTAATAATCTGCTATAGCATCAATGCTCTTTTCTAAATCTTCTTGCCTTACTTTGAGATAAATAGCGCTACTCTCAATAGATTCATGTCCAAGTAAATATTGAACGGTATTTATATCAGCATTTGCATTGGGGTTGTTTAGAAGTTGAATTGCAAAGTGATGTCTGAACATGTGGGGGTGAATTTTAATATTTGTGTCGTTTTCCCAACGCTTGAGTATCTTAAAAATACCTGAACGAGTGAAGGGCGCCTTTCTTTCGCTAAGTAGAAGATAATCAGAAGAGATGGATTTTTCATCTCTTACTTTTAAATAATCAGCAATAGCCTTTCTCGCATCTACATGGAGAGGGACATTCCTTTCTTTTTGATTTTTTCCGATAACTCTCAGATTTCCTGACCTATCACCCATATTTATATCGGTAAGGCGGATATTGATTAATTCTGAGACCCTTATACCTGTTTTGGATAATAGTTCAAAAATTGAAATCCACAATTCATTTTGACTTTTATACACATATCTTTTGATTTTCTTAAAGTCTGAGTTAGAAAAACTTTTTGGAGCGGTAGGCTTATTTACCCTTATTTTTTTAATGTTTTCAGCAGGGTTGTTTTTAGTAATGCCATTGCTTTGCAGAAAGAAGAAATATTCCTTCAGTGCTGCAATTTTATTATTTATAGTAGATGCTTTTTGGCGTTTGACATTAAGAAGATAATTTCTATAATCCTGTAAGTCCATCATAATTACATTTTCAGGAGTAAATTCTTCAGAATAGGATTCAACGTAGTATCGTATGAAATATCTAATATTGGTGGTGTAAGTTGTTACTGTACCAGGTGATTTATCGTTTTTATTTAAATAATCTATAAAAGCATCCAAGTAATATTCCTTTGTATCCATGATTAAACTCCTTTCCATAACCTTTACCATGATTTTAAGAAGGTCTAATATAGATTTCAAGTTAATATGGCAGGTTGATTTAAGGGTTAAAAAGGAGACTAAAAGTTTTGTGGACAATTTTTAAGGGCTTATTACCCCTAATTGTTACAAAAGAGCATTAGATTTTTGCTATACTATCCACAAAACCCCAGTTTTGTTGACAAGTTTTGTTGAAACTATATTTGTATTGTTGTTAGCAGGTTAATCAGATATTAAAGGATGGATTTCCTTATTATAGATTTCGGTAAGTTCTTTAATAATTCTTTTCTTCCTATATTGAACGGTCCTTTCCGTTACACCACAAATATAGGCGATTCTTTTTAAGGACCACCTATTGTCAGTAAAATCACCATAAGCAATACCGTGTTTCATGAGGTGGTTAACTATAATTAGAGTATCAATTTTATCCTTACCCTTTAAATAATCGTCTATCACCCTGCGAATTATCATACGGGTTTCCTTCATAATATAGTTATTATCCATGTTATCGTCTCCTATGATAGGTCTATACTTAATATCTGAAAAATCTACAGGTATTGTACGGTTAAAAGATTTTATCGCCCTATCTAAATGTGCTTTGTGTTTAATGGCTATTTTTATGTAAGTTCCTAATTGGTCAAGGCCTTTTACCTTACTAACATCAAGTTTGTCTTTGAGAGTGTAAAATACATGGTAATAGGTTTCTTCAATAATTTCCTCAATGAAATTTTGTTCCTCAATTGATTTGCAAATATACCTATCAGTATTTTTGAAAAATGGGTAGATGCTGCATTCTTTTAGCCCCTTATAGACGGTTAAAAAGGTTTTAATAATACAATCTGGATTTTGCTCCTCTAAATCTGAAAGAAAGTCACTAAAACTTGAATATGATTCATATCCATTTTGCCTATAAAATCTATATACATTTTTTAAATGACTATCTGCAAAGTATCTGCTTTCAGAAGTTTGATGTTTACTTGGAGGTAGCACACGTATCAGTGCACCTTTGGAAAGATTGGTTTTGTTAATGTTTGATTCGTTCATTAAAATGCATCTCCTTTACATCGAAGTTGATGCATTTTAATAAGGATTTCTTTTCTTTTCAAATTATTGCCTAACTTTTTTGTTAAAAAATTAAAAATGCTCGAATAAGTACTTTGCTACTTAAGCCCTATTATATAAAGAATTATTGCTTTCTGTTTCGAATAAAAATGCGAAAGGGTTATATATGGTTTTAAATTAATATATATCTTCAACGGGCAACAAAAATAGGCGCAGGGATATTCCTACACCTATAATGTAAATCTTTTACTACTAAATAACAGTTGCTTATCCAGCAGTAGCCCTAATTTAATCATGTCCATAATGTAAATATTAAATGGTTTTCTGTTTTTTAAAACATCTACTATATAAGTACGGGTGCCCATATCTCCAGTAAAATCACCGAAGTCTTTTGTTCCGCTAGGATATTGAAGAAAAGTGATTTTATTAAAACCAGCATCAGTAAGTTTATTGTAGGCCTTAATATTTCCTTCAACCCCTGAATAGTCTTGGTCATAACCGAGAATTATTTCTGCACCAGGGAAGTATTCTTTTAGGAGTTCTATTTGTTCATCCGATAAACTACAGCCCATACTGCTTACCACTGCTGTAGAATTAAGATTATAGGAATAAAGTTTTACCGCATCCTTTAATCCTTCTACAATAATAACCCTTGTAGTTTCTTTATGATTTTTCTCGACATATCTATTAAGGAGATAGAGGTGTTCTGATTTATTGAAACCACAACTATTGAGCAACTTATTGTTTATTTTTTTCCATATTTGGGCACTGTATTTGTCTTCCAGAGTAGGTTCAGGATATAATCTGGCATCTGAATACCTTTCATATAGAGATATTTTAGTGACCGCTCCCCAATAAACTTTAAACAGGCAATCTTCCTTTAGGAATTCTGAACGGCTGTTATCATCATCAATAATACTTCTCGCCTGAATACCAACAAGTTCTCCAGTAGCAGAATAGACAGGAAAGCATATTCGGTACCGCATTGAATTAGTTTGGTAGTCTTTTGTAATATTTTCCCCAAGATAGAAGATATCCAATTCTTCCAGCACATCTTTTTTAAAACCTTTTTCCAAAAGATAGTCGTACTTTTTGATGCCGTTTCTCATAAGGATATGATTTTTAATATTAATATATTTTTTCTCTTTATTTTCTTTTTTAATAATCTCATCTAATTCTTTTTTTAGTTCAGAAACTTCCGTATTCAAATCTGCTGTGGTTTCTTCGCTAAGAGATGCTTTAATTAGTTTTTCTAATTCCTCTACCCTTGTCCTTATGCTTTTCTTCCTACCGATGTTTTTTACTATGCCTGTTTGGAGTTTTTCAATTTTAGGTAGGTTGTCCTTATAGTTATTTATTGCAACATCATAAATGGTGTTAATGATATCGGGGTATCTCTGTTTATGAGTAATTTGGATTAAGCCAATCACGTCAAGATTATTTGAAAAATTAGCCTTGCATTTGTCTTTATAACACCCAACCTGCATGTTATCAGGGTTTACATAGAAACTGTCATGACTACATAGGGGGCAGTTAGTTATAATAAATTCAGTTTCATATTCACTGCTACCTCTACTTGCCTGCTTAATTTTATAGCCGTTAGTTATAAAATGGAAGTGGTTTAAAATAAGCAGCATCCTATTTAAGTTTATTGATTTTTTTATAAATCCAGCCTTAAAAGGTACAATATATAGGTTTAGGGCATAGTTTAGGATGTCTTGAAGGGTAATATCATTATTTTGTAGTTTTTTTACCTGTATATAAAGTTCCTTCTCCAACAAAAATTCCTGATTATGATAATTTTTAATTAGATTATAATGTTTTAAGTACTTCATATTTCCATACTTTATGAAGTGGTCTACAGCATAAGGAAGAATAGAGGTTATGGTAAATTTTGTACTAAAATGCTCATTATAAAGTTTTAGCATGTCTTCATAGACTTCCTTGGTTTTTAAGTTTAATCTAAAGGTAAACATAGTATCCAACCCTTTCAAATAAATTTTGAAAGGATTTTAACTATAATAATGGCAATATGCAAATTATAATCTAAACTTTTTTATTATTTTAAATTTATTTTGTAGGCTTGTAAAATTGAGGTTTATAGCAATTGCCCATCATGAGGAAAAGAGTTCTTGTTGCCCGTTTCAGATATATAGGGGTTATTATTCTAAAATACGTTATTTAATTAAATATAAATAAATTTTTATTTTATCAAGGTTAGGTGTATTAAATTTCATGGTATTGTAGTTAAAGATATATTTCCCGATTATGGTTCAAGTATATACGAATTAATCTCTCTATATACTAATAGCCACTTCAAATGAAAAACACGAAAAGATTTTGAAAACTAAAATATTACATTTTTATTACATTATAAGAAAAAGGCCTAAATTCAGAAGACACCTAAAAACAGGTGTTATACTAAAAATAGTTAGGTTAAAAAACAGTGGCCGCTGTTTTATATAAAAATATTACAAAAGGAGAGATGAAATATGGTTAGCAAAGTTTATGAACTTTTTCCAAGATTAGTTTATTCAAACTCAAACATTAAAGAATGTGGTGGTTACTTCCAAAATAAAATTGAAAAAGATGAAGCATTAACTCAGGAGGAATTAACCATTTCTTCATATCTGTTGAGTTATCTACCGACACAAACCAATTTGACAAAGAATGAACTCAAAAACTATTTCACTAAGGAAGAAGCATTAGTGCTAATTTCACTATTCACTGGCACATATTTATGTAATTTTTCGTCAGCCAAGGAAAAACTTATTACAGAAGTTAGAGCCGCCATTTACTATGAACATATAGATGAAACTTATAAGATTGATGGCAAAAAACTTATTAATAAGTTAGAAAATCTTACAGAATTTCAGGCATTTACGGTTCTAAGCATGATTGAGGAATCATTTTTTCTGGGGAAAATGTCTGATGAAGAAATGAAAAAAATATTTAATATTGATTAGTTTACTGATACATCATTAGATGTTGTAGGAGTAAAAAGGCTTTAGTAGATAATCCAAGGTTACTGAAGCCTTTTTTAGTAATAATAATCGATATGATTTAAGGGGTTGAATTTAGAAAAAATCACTCTAAAAAGTTGATTTTCAAGGTAATGTTTATATAATACTTTCAAATAAAAACTGAATGGAGTGATTAATTATGAAAGGTGTAACGATTTTTGGTAATTTTACTGTATTAGAGACTTTTATGTTTAAGGGTGTCCAAGTTGATAAAGGTTTCGATGAGCGGCTGGATATATTTTATAGAATAAATCTTTGTATAGAAAATAGTGAAGACGATATTAACGATGCATTTATTGATTGCTACTACAGAAATATTGCTGATTTGAAGGAGGACTTAGTGAATTATATTGGATAAATTGAACATAGATGTTAGTGCTGATGAAAGCGATTATACCAGATGTGAATGGTGATATTCAGTGGATACCAGTAGATAAAATAGATGCATATTCTAATGAATGCTATTTTATTGTAGAATCTATAAAGGTTCTGAAGTTTAGGATGATTGTATCGTTTATGTATATTTTTAGTGTGAGAATCATTAATTTGTTAATTTGGAGGGAGCATAATTATGGTGGCTTGGTTATCTAAAAATATATTTTGGATAAAAGATATATTTTGGATTGTGTTTACTTTAGTAGCAACAATTGTAAGTATAAAAACATACATAAGAGCAAAAGCAACAATATTACAACCTTTAAGGACAGAAGTTATTAAAAGGCAAACGGATTTGCTTGTAGAATTGCTATCTTTTCTTTTAGATAAGCAAAAAGATTTTTTTAGAAAGATTGATTACCTTGGATTGGTTAATGCGAATGTTTTTTTATCAATGAGAGATTATGGTTATCTGTTAAATGATAATAAAATTTATAATGAAATTGATAAACATATAGTTGGATTTATGATTTTAAAGAATGAGGGACAATTGGATAATGTAGAACTTCCGCAAAGTATCAACATTGAAAGAGAAAAAGAAGATAATCTAAAAAATGAACAACATGAAAGAGGTAAGGGGAAATTATTATTGGCTCGTGAAGGAAAGGTTGATTTAGAATGTCTTTATTTAACGAATCAGTATAAAGATACTATTCAAAAGATAAAAGAATTCCAATGTAATCCTTTTATGCCTGCAAGTATTCAAAGTGAATTATCTAAATTGCTAAAGGAAATTAGTTATAATTTAACTGTCATACTTCCTCCTGAAATCGAAAAGTTTATAATACAAGTATCAAAAACACAATGTAGCCCAAACGCTCCTGCTAAAGTTAATTCTACTGCAATTTATAACAATTTTCAAAGGAGAAGTATACATCATAAAGATACTATTCAAAATATTGTAAAAACTATACGAGAATATTTAATGGTTGATAAAAAGTGGAAATAATAATTAGTATTATATATTAATTAAAGGTTATGACACAGTATTCTGGTTTTATGCCCCAAAGCAAATTAAAAAGATTGTATACTAATATGGTAACTATTGCAAAATTGAATTTGTTTCAGTTATTCAGATTCATTGATAAGAAATATGGAATACGGTCATTTAACCGATTAGAAAACTTGAAAATACCTTGTAGCCCTTCTTATATTATATAGAGTTTAAGAAATAGGAATTTTATAATATAGGGAGGGCTTATACTATGCATTTAAAACCAGAAGAAATTTATTCTAAGTTTAATGAGGTAAATATTAAGATTAAGATTCCCAAGGGATTGTTATTATTATTGCTACGGCAGATAAATAGGCATCTAGAAGTTTTAAGATATGAAGAGGGAGTTATAGATGACTTTGCAATCCATGAAAATATCGCCAATACAGAAATGATAATGACTAAAGTACTTATTTTAATGGCTGAACCGTACAATAGGAAGGAAATTTTACTTGAACTAAATATAGCAGAATTTTTAGTTTTTAGGGAGTGTGTACACTTAAATTTACAATTAATGGGCATATACAATAAGAAATATGAGGACCTTGTATGGCAAATAAAAAGTATATATTCTATGATTAGTAAAGAGGATATAAAGGAATATAGGGATTACATTAATAACTATCAAGAAAATAGGACTGCTTTGAATTGATATTGGTTTGGAATGTTGGCGATTTGTTCGCCAATATTTTTTTATAAGTTAGAATTAATACAATTGTAAAATAATCTTAATATTATTCTGCTTTTTTTGCAGTTCTAGAAAAATTTTGTGTTATGCTAAAAATAAATAAAGGAAAAAGTGAGGTATATACGAAATGGAAAATAATATAGTGAGCCTAGACAATTTTAGATTAAAAAAGATTGAACAAAAGCATAAATCCACCCGTGGTTTTCATCTTAAAGAAAGAAAAAAGAAATTATATCTTACTGAAAAAGAAGTAGAGATTTTATTAGATTTCCTCGATGAAGATATAGGCTATGCAAACGAAGAAGAGGAAATGTTTATAAAACAGAATGAATGGAAGATAGTGGAGAATTGCAGAAAAGATAGACAGGATTGTGAAAGAATTAAAAAGATAATAAAGGATAATATAGAAACCTACGAAGATTATGTTATGTTAGAACGTGATGACATAAGTTTTCTTGATTTAGAAATACACATACGTAATTCTAGCACAGATAAGGAAGAAGAAGAAAGAAATTTTAAAAAATATGAAACAATAATGAAAAAATTCGATGAAAAATTAATAGATAAAAGACCCATTATATGAATTCATAGGGGTAAGGGAGCAAAGAGTTTAGGATTATACCAGAAATTGCATTATGAAAGGCTACACTCTCCATTAAATATGGGAAAAGGCATTAGGGGATTATGTCCTGCTAATGCCTTTTGGCTTATTACTCTTTATTTTTTGTGTATATGGTTTCTATCTTAATAGTAAAGGACAAAAGTATAATAAATGAGATGCCTGCCAGTAGACCGAGAATAAAACGTATGATAATGTTCTGTACGACAATAGAAAAAGGAATTAAAAATATATTTCCAAGTATAACTAGTTTTACAGTCCTGAAAACACTAGATTTCATTGAATACCTCCTTATGCATGTATTACATAGAATTTTACTTGGCCACTATACCTTATTTCAAATTAAATTTTAGCATTTAAAATAAAGTCGTTCCACGTTATAATAAGAGCAGGAAATAGGTTTATGGGAAATGGACTAAGTGCCATTGACACAGGCACCCTTAGTGGTGTTCGACTGATGTCAGTGGCATTTTCTTTTTTAAGAAATAGGGAAATTAGGGATAGGGGGACAGAAAAAGGGGATAAGGTTTTAGGTACAAGGTGGATAACCGTTATGATAATCCTTACTCCTTAACCCTAATCCCTATTAACGGGGGGTGTTCAAGTGGCCAAAAAAAATGCTGGTTGGAATGAAGATAAATTAAATAGATGGATAAAGGAAGGCAGAGGACAGGGGGAAGGCAGGGATTATAAACCTTGGATTACGGTAACGGATTTTCCTTCACAGGGAAGGTGTGCCCGTGTAAAGGGAATTAAAACGGGTAGGGTTCATCATTTTCTATCGGATATACAAAGAGAATATTTTTATTTATTGGAATTCGATGAGGCAAATATTATTTTTGATATTAAAGAGTCTTATCCTTTGCTTGATTTTTATGATGTAGTTCAAGATACACAAGATTTGAATAAGCAATACTTTAAAGACAAAAATACAGGATTGCCATATGTTCTTACTACAACTTTTCTAATTACGATAAAATCTCTAAATGGAGGTGTAGAATATGTCGCCAGAAGCGTGAAGGCAGCATCGGAATTAGAACGAAAGACAACTCTTGAAAAGTTGGAAATGGAAAGGCGGTATTGGCAGGCAAAATCTATCGATTGGTCTATTGTTACAGAAAAAGATATAAATTCTGTAAAGGCGAAAAACATAGAATGGGCACTTTCTTCAATACATGCCATCCCAGATATGGGACTTTCCAAACAAGAGATAATAGAACTTGGTGCTGCACTTCAATTAAGACTTTATTCTAACAAAGATTCATCTATAAGAAGTATAGTAACTGGACTTGAGGTTGATTACGCCTTAGATGAAGGTACAGGCTTATTTTTATTTCGCTATTTAGTTGCCATAAAGGCTGTGAGACTTAATATGAACATACCTATAGATTTAAGCAGTCCTGCCAGTGTAATAAAATTTGATGAAATTATGGAGGAGGATTTAAAAAGTGTTAGTAGTTAATATGTTGGTTAAATGGGGAAGTGCAGGGATAAGGGAGATAGGGTGTGAGGTGCAAGGGGGCGGTGAAGGGTTAAGGGGACTGGGTTATAAGGCTCAAGGGGAGGATGAAAGGATAAATAAATTAGGATACGGGATACAAGGGGAAAGTATTATTGAAAGGGTTTTGTGGTTGGATGGGTCAAAGGATTTAGCGTATGCGATTGATATAAATGCTAATAGATTTCCCTATGCACGAGCAATAAGCGAATACGAAGATGCATTAGAAAGAGATATGGCCGTTATCCTAGATACTGACCCTTATATGAAGGCTGTAGATGAAAATTTACTTACTAAAAGGACTAAGGAAATAAGGGATAAGGCGTGGGAGGCAATTTCTCCGTTTGTTGTATTAGAGCCTGAAATTTATGATTCAAGGGAAAGAAGTGAGTATATAAGGAATGTGGCAGAAAAGCATCAGATGACCGAAAAAACCATAGTTAAGTACTTAAAAAGATATTGGATAAGGGGTAAGACTAAGAACGCCCTGATTCCAGATTTTTATCGGTGTGGGGGCAGGGGTAAAGAGAAAGAAAATACAGGAGTGAAACGGGGCAGACCTCGGAAACACGGTGATATCGTCGGTATAGGCGTAAATATAGATGATGAAATAAAACGAATATTTCGGATAGCAATAAATAAATTCTACTACAGTTCAACCCAATACTCCCTTACCCTTACTTATGAACTAATGCGGAAGGAATATTTTAATGAGGGATACAGGATTGAAAATGGTATAGAAGTTCCTATTTTAAAACCTTCTTCGGAGGTTCCTACATTTGGACAATTCCGTTATTGGTTTAATAAAGAGAGAAATATAAAACATGAAATATCTGCACGTTATAGCCCTAAAAAGTATCAGCAGGAATATCGACCTGTTTTAGGCAGTTCTAGTGTAGATGCAATAGGACCTGGCTCGCTTTATCAAATTGATGCTACTATAGCCGATGTTTACTTAGTTTCACGGTTTAACAGGACACATATAATTGGAAGGCCTGTAGTATATGTCATTCAAGATTGTTTTTCCAGGATTATTACGGGGTTATATGTAGGTTTGGAAGGACCATCATGGATAGGTGCTTCAATGGCTATTGCAAATAGTGCCTCGGATAAAGTTAAGTTTTGCAATGAATATGAAGTAGAAATAAAAGAGGAGGAATGGTCTATACATCATCTGCCACAGGCAATTTTAGCAGATAGAGGTGAAATGTTATCGGATAATGCAGAGAGTTTAATCATGAATCTTGGTATTACAATAAAAAATACTCCGCCTTATAGGGCGGACTGGAAGTCACTAATAGAGAGGTATTTTAAATTAACAAATGAACGTACTAAAGCATTTTTACCAGGAGCCATTAATCCAGATTTTAGAGAACGGGGAGGCCGTGACTATAGGCTTGACGCAAAACTCGACCTGCAGCAGTTTACCAAAATTATTATAAAGTGTGCATTATATCATAATAATCATTATCGTATGGATAACTATAATAAAGATGAGATGATGGTATCAGATGAAGTGGAACCCATACCAAGGGAGATATGGAACTGGGGCTTGACAAACAAGATGGGGAAATTACGGCAAGTAGACGAGGAAGTAGTGAAACTTAATCTTATGCCGTCAGATAATGGGGTGGTTACGGCAAAAGGTATAAGGTTTAAGGGACTTTATTACAGTTCTAAAACCTGTATGAAAGAGCAGTGGTTTGTTAAGGCTCGCAGCCGTGGAAGTTGGCAGATACCAATATGTTACGACCCAAGAAGAGTAGATTATATCTATATAAAAAAATCTGCAACGGAATTTGAAAAATGCTTCTTACTAGAATATCAAACAGCATTTAAGGACAAGTATCTTGAAGAAGTGGAATATCTTAATGAATGGGAAAAGGTACAAAAGGTTAAGAGTAGCGACGTGAGTATGCAGGCAAAGTCTGACCTTATGACAGAAATTCAAAATGTTGTAAAGAATGCAAAGAAAGAGACCAATAGTAAACTTTTCTTATCTAATGAGAGTGATACACAGCGAAAGAAGAATATTCGGGGAAATAGGCAAATTGAAAAGGAAATAAACCGTGAAACGGAAGTATTTGAACTGGACAAGAGAGAGATACAAGGTGAAGCAGAAATAATACCTTTTGATAAAGTAGAAGATGAGTTACCAGACAATCCATTGGAGTTATTGAGGAAAAAGCAGAGGGAGCAGTTGAGGGGCAGGGGTTACTAAGAGCAGGAATGGGGGGAGTATGGTGAGTAATGTAGATGGGGGTGCAGGTCTTATGGGCAAAGTGTTAATACCACATGGTGTTGTAGCAGAGGAAGCAGTGTATAAAGAGCAAATAATTGAAGGATATAGAGACAATCCATTTATAGAGGCTCTACCTCCCATATTTTCTCCAGAAGAGGTAATTGATAAAATGATAGTTTATCCACCATATAACGAAGGGGAAAGAGAACTGGATGCTCATTATAGAATTCACCTTGTACAAAAACTGTTTCAGTGTTTTCAGCCCTTACCGCAGCATTTGGATTTAGAAAGCAGGATTTCACGGGTCATAAGACAAGGTTATCTTGCGAGAAATCCAATTAGCAGAGATTATGTAATAAGTCTAAATGATGGATATAAGGCTATACAGAATTGTGATATTAATACAAACCAGCAGTTTAGAAGCACAGCCTGCGGTTTTACTACTATTGGTGTATCAGGGATGGGAAAATCGGTATCAGTTAATAGAGTTTTGTCTATGTATCCGCAGGTGATAGTACATAGTGGGTATAAGGGGCAGGGATTTAGTTTTTATCAAATAGTATGGCTGAAACTGGATTGCCCTTTTGATGGCAGTGTTAAAGGACTTTGTATAGATTTTTTTAATAAGATAGACCAGTTAATGGGTACAAATTATTACAGTAAGGTTGGAAGTTATAACAGGTCTGTAGATTATATGCTTACCCTTATAGCACAGGTGGTGAGGAGTACGGGGTTAGGGCTTTTAGTCATAGATGAAATCCAACACCTTTGTGAGGCAAGAGGTTTTGGTGATGAGAAAATGTTAAACTTCTTTGTAACTTTAGTTAATACAGCAGGTGTTCCCGTTGTGCTTATTGGTAATCCCAAAGCCATGTCTATATTACAAAGTGAGTTTCGTCAGGCAAGGAGAGGTTCGGGTCAGGGAGATATGATTTGGGACAGGCTAGGGCAAAATGATGATTATGAATTATTACTTGATGCCCTTTGGCAATATCAATGGACTAGAAAAGTGAGTCCTCTTACAGAAAACATAAAGGATGTACTATACGAGGAGAGCCAAGGGGTAATAGACATTGTGGTAAAACTTATGGTTATGTCTCAAACGGTGGCTATCACTACTGGTATAGAGAAAGTTACAGAATCCTTAATAAGCCAAGTGGCAAAGGAACATTTTAAATTAGTAAGGCCTATGCTTCTTGCACTTAAATCAGGTAACATGAAAGAGATTGCGAAGTATTCTGATATAAGTACACTGGAAATAGATTATAGCAAGGTAATAGACC
Source organism: Xylanivirga thermophila (assembly GCF_004138105.1). Taxonomy (NCBI): domain Bacteria; kingdom Bacillati; phylum Bacillota; class Clostridia; order Caldicoprobacterales; family Xylanivirgaceae; genus Xylanivirga; species Xylanivirga thermophila. Next base: position 60,081 of record NZ_RXHQ01000009.1, read on the forward strand.
AAGGAAAACAGTCGGCAAAAATGCAGGCAAAGATTAAAGCATTGAAGGAGAAAAAGGAAGAAAGGGATAAGGAGGAAAGGGGAACAAAGGCAGAAAAGGTTATAATGAAACTCTTGGAACTTGGAATAAAGCCGAAAGAAGCACAAAAGGCAGTTGAAGCCGTTCTCGGAACGGAAGGCCAAGATATAGATGATGGACAATTAGTTATAAAAGCAGTCCAGTCACTTTCTTCGATGCCGAGTAAAAAGAAAACTAAAGAGATTCCAAAATCTAAGGATGATGTCAGATATGTTGTTGAAGAAGGCAAAAAAGTGGGAAAAACGGCATATGAAGCACTGAAAGTCAAAGGTTATATTCAAAAGGAAGAAGATTGGATTTTTAAAGTGGGGTGAAGAGTTATCATGCATTTTTTCCCGAACCCGTACAACGATGAGATTTTATATAGCGTGTTAGCACGGTATAGCGTACGATGTGGCATTATAAGTCATAAAACTATAATAGAAGGCATATTTGGTAAAGCCAGTGCGAGGGCAGTCATGGAACTGCCTTTTAATATAAATGGGCTTATATCAAACCTACCAGTGAACAGTCCCTATACAGGAGATGTTTTTATTTATAACCATACACTATATACGTTTTTTACAGCATTTCTTCCGCCTGAACGTGCAGAAGGGATAAAGTGCTTGATGCTTGAAGAAAGTGGGGGCAGCAAGGCTTATGGGAAAGCAGGTATTTTAGGCAGCCGTCTTCCGCTAAATGAATATATGAAATTTTGCCCCAAATGTTTTGAGGAAGATACTGCACAATATGGCGAAGGTTACTGGCACAGGATACATCAAGTCCCATTTATAATGGTTTGCCCTTTGCATGAAACTTTGCTTTATGATAGTACCGTTTTAGTAAGAGGGCATAATCCTCAAGCCTATATACCTGCAAACGGTGATAACTGTAGGGTTAATGAACTGCCTTACTATAAACCTGATACAATAAAGAAGTTTATCAATATTTCTAAAGATGTACAAAATTTATTAGAGAGTAGTTTTCCCAACAAACCTTTTACTTGGTTTGCAAAGCAGTATGTTGAGAGATTTAAGGAATTGGAATATGCCAATATAAATGGCAGGGTGTATTGGGATGACCTGGTGCAAGATTTTAAAGATTTTTATGGCGAAGAATTTCTTAATGCTATGCAGTCTAATATAGAAGATAAGGGACAAGGGCAATGGATAAGGGAAGTTACGCATTCAGATGCAAAGGCTATGCATCCTATTAGACATTTACTGCTTGCCAGGTTTTTAGGGTTATCGTTGGATACACTTTTTAATAAAGAGATTTGCTATAAACCCTTTGGAGATGGACCTTGGCTTTGCTTAAATCCTGCTGCAGACCATTTTCTTGAGCCTGTAATTAAAGATGTAGAGATAAAGTACAGGCGTAGGAATAAGAATACTAATGGGTTTTTCAGATGTGGCTGTGGGTTTGAATACATGAGGTCAGTGGCAAGGAAGCAAGGTGAAAGGGTTATAAGGGGTGAAAGTACAGGAATTAGGGGTAAGGAAGATAGGGTAATTAGGGATAAGGGGATGGGTATTAGGAGTAAGGAAACGGGAGTTAGAGATGGGGAAGTAGAAATTGAGGATAGGGAGGCGGGATGTGAGGAGCAAGGTAGATTTGTAAGGGTTGTGAAATATGGTCATGTGTGGGAAGAGAAGGTACTGGAATTGATAGATGAGGGAGTTAGTGATGAGGAGATTGCAGTAAGGCTTAATGCAGATGTGAGGAAGATTAGGGGATTTAATAGGGGTAAGGGAGACAGGGATAATATGGGCGAGGATGAAAGGAGTAAGGGAGAAGGGGTTAAGGGTACTAGGATTATTGAGACTTTGGACAATAGTATTGATTTTATAGTAAAAAGGCAGAAGTATAGGGAAGAGTGGCTTCGGGTAGTCGGAGAAAACCCAGATAAGGGCAGAGTAGAGTTGCGGAGGCTAGGTAAATATACCTGTACCTGGTTATGCAGGAATGACAGGGAGTGGTGGGAGAAAAATACTCCTGCAAAGAAGTATGTACAGGCCGATAATACTGTTGATTGGGAAATTAGGGACAAGGAAATTTTACAGCATGTTAAGCAAACCGTTCAGGAGATTTTAGATAGTGAGGAAAAGCCCCAGAGAATCAGCCTACGACTGGTTAAAACAAAGTCAGGGCTTAAAAGTTTTGACCTTCAATTGGATAAATTGCCACTAACTAAAGCATTCATTGATTCCGCAATAGAGACCCCTATGGATTTACATAAAAGGAGTATAAGATGGGCAATTAATAAACTCAATGAAGAAGGTAAGGCATTGACTATTACTAATATTACTGCAATGACAGGAGTAGGGAACAAGTATAGGAAACAGGTTGTGGAGGAGATTAAGAGGGTGTTAGAGGGGCTAGGGAAAAGGTGAAAAGGGTTAAGGAAGTAGGTGCTTTTACGGGGTGTATGGTGTAAAATAAAGGTATATACTAGTAGAAAGGTATTAGGTAAGAAGTATTTATATGCGGCAAGAGAGTGCAAAAATGAAAAAAGAGGCAGCAGCAATTGGGATTATTGGAATACCTGATGATGAAAGCATTAAAATGCTGGAAAAAGAGTTAGGGGAGCCTATAAAGAAGATTGAGAAAAAAGGAAAGATTATTTTGTTGGTTGGCAAAGGATTATTTAAAAAGAAAATTATAATTCCTACCGAAAAATAGAAATGCTTGAAACTGTTTTACATTGTTTTTATAAGTCGCATTAGTAATTTAATGTGAAGGAGTATGTAAAATTACTTGCAGATAATGGAGAAGGAAAATGCAAAAAAGTAAACCTGTTTTATTATCAATTATATGGACAATAGTAATCTTGATTTTTCCAGTGATATCAGGTGTAATTGCCACTGTATTTAAAATGAACCAGATTGTGATATTTCTTATACAGGGATGTTTTATGTTACTTTCCATAAGTATCCCAGTCATATATGTATGCAAAAAGAAAATTGATGTCAAAGAAATTGGAGTGAGAAAAGCCAAATCAGGAAGTATCAGGAAAACGCTGTTATTTATACCCTTACTACTTGCTGAATTACCTCTTATACTAGTTGGTGTTGATTTTAAAGGTTTTACATATGTTAGCACACTTGCTTTTTTTACCTTAATGGTTGGAATCTCAGAAGAACTCTATTTTAGAGGTATCATTTTAAAGTTACTAAAAGATAACTTCTCTGTTAAGCAAACGATTATAATTTCTGCTTTGATATTTGGAATTGGACATAGCGCCAGTATTCTTGCCGGAGAAAGCATTGTGGAGGTATTACTACAAATTATTAATGCTATTATGTTCGGAATCCTTGCTGCTGAAATTGTCATACTTACAAAGAGTTTATTCCCCGTGATAATATGGCACTTTTTATTTAATTTTGTGAATTACATATCGTTAGCAATTAGTACAAGTGAATATATAGCGAACGGAATTCAAGAAATAATTATGATTATTTATTCGGTATACTTATGGAATATAGTATCTCAAGAAAATGCGCAAATAGATAAGAGATGTCAGCATTAGATTATGAGAGCAATCTTTAGTTCGCACATTTTTCTATTGACGTATATAGATTGACGATATATAATTTATATGTAGATAATCTATATATAAAGGAGGACTATATATGTCTATAGATAAGAGCCTGTTGACAGGTAGTACGACAACTTTGATTTTGAAGTTGCTTGAAGAAAAAGATATGTATGGGTATCAAATGATTGAAACTCTGGCACAAAAATCAGATGATACTTTCAACTTGAAAGCAGGTACACTTTATCCTATTTTACACAATCTTGAAAATAACGAAATTGTTGAATCTTACGAGGAAGAAGCGGATAACGGGCGAACAAGAAAATATTATCATCTTACTTCTAAGGGTAAAAAACTTTTACAAGAAAAACATCAAGAATGGATTACTTATTCTTCTGCGGTCAACAGAATTTTGAACGGAGGAGTAAGTTATGCAACCGTTTGATGAAATAAAACAATATAGCAAGGCTGTATGTGAACAAATACGTTGGAAAAAGGCTCATAATATTATTTCGGAAGAAATCGAAAATCATCTTTGCGACCAAAGGGATGCCTATATTTCTCAGGGCGAGGATGAAAAATTAGCAACACAAAAAGCAATATTACAGATGGGTGATGCAGCGTCAATCGGTATGGAGTTGGATAAAACTCATAAGCCAAAACCCCAGTGGACAATGATTATCCTGACTGCTGTGTTAATGTTAATAGGCATGCTTTCAAATTATTTTATTGCTTCTTCTGAATATTCCTTGGATAGATTCAGCCTTGCTCCCTATATTATTGCTTTGACTGTGTTTTTAGTATGCTATTTTCTTGACTTTTCCATTTTGGGGAAATGCGCAAAATATTTCTATTTTATTGCCTTAGTAGTTTCGGTTACAGGGCTTTTGTTTGGCAACCAAATAAACGGCAGAATTTTGTTTTTGTCAGGCAGATTATCTATAAGTTTATCCTATCTTTCCTTAATATTTCCCCTTGCGTATTCATTACTTATTTATGCTTTACGGCATAAGGGATATAAAGGTATTATATTATGCGGTATAGGTTATGTTCCATTTGCAATTATATTATTGCTTGTACCTTCAGTTACTGGTTTTGCTTTATTTACAATATCGGCACTTGTTATCCTTTGTACTTCTGTTGTAAAAGGATGGTTTGGAATAGATAAAAAGCGTGGTTTGTTATTAGTGCTGATACCTGCACTTATTGCGCTTATTGCTGCCATTATCTATATCATACAAAACTCCTATTTTTTAAACAGACTTAGTACTGCAGTCAACCCATATTCCGACCGCAATGGTTCTGGTTACATTCATTGTCTTGTACGGGATTTATTAACAAACTCTCAATTTGCTGGCAAGGGAACTGTACCTTCTCAATTTGGCAATAATGTTCCCATAATACCTGCTTTAGATACAGATTATATTCTTACTGCATTGACGCACAATTTTGGCTGGGTTGCATTTTTTGGAATATCAGTAGTTATTATAGTATTTTCTATTTTAGGATTATATTATGTTACTAAGCAAAAAAGTGTTTTGGGAACTATAGTATCGTTATCGATAATGCTTACCTTTGTTTTGCAAACAATAATTTACATTGTGAATAACCTTGGGTTTGGAATATTGTCAGCATTGTCATTACCACTGGTCTCTTATGGGAACGTAGCACTAATAATAAATTCTGCTTTAATAGGATTTATGCTTTCAGTTTTCAGAACAGGGGATATTTTAAAAGATAGTATAAAGTCTCCCGTAAAAATCAATTCAATATTTTCATACGAAGATGGAAAATTGATAATCAATTTTAAAGGATAACTAACTTTTATGAGCATAATGTGTAACTAAGGTAATGCATATATTATTTATATTTTATGGGGTGTGAATTTTGAAGAAAAATATATTTAGAAGTATTGCTGGTTTACTGTATTTATTTTCAATTATAGTATTTTTTACTTATGTTATAATGTCTGTTAATCCAAGAATTCGCATTTCACCAGTTGCCCGATTGGTTTTGCTTTGTTCTTGCTGTTTAGCAATTTATTTTGGAAGTTTGCTAATATCAAAAACTATTGGTGCCGAGCAAGGTAAAAAAGTTATGAAAAGAACATTTTCACTGTTTTTTGTCATATATTTAATATTAATTTCAACCTTTACTTTATTTGATTCTTATTTTGGACGTAGGGGTGCAGTAATGGCTTTCAAATGGAATGTCGAAACTTTTGGATGTTATATTAGAAATTCACTGAATATTATTCCCTTTGCAACAATATTTGGATATATTTCAAAATTGTCATCAGGTCAGATAAACACTAATATAGTTATTACAAATATATTTGGAAATCTAATAGCATTTGGTCCATTCGCACTGTTTTTACCGTTGCTTTTTAAAAAAATAAATACATTTAAAAAATTTTTTATCACAATATTGTGCATTGTTGTAATGGTAGAACTATTGCAATTTGCTATGCTGACAGGCTCTTGTGATATTGATGATGTTATTTTGAATGTTGGTGGTGCTTGCATTTTCTATTGGGTGTTCCATATAAAACCAATCCATGCATTTATTAATAAATTAGCGATGATAACTTATTAAACTGTATTATGAGCATAATGTTTGGTTGAATTAATGCACATTTTTTATAAGATGCAGCATAAAGAACTTAAATATTTTGAAATACATTTAAACAAAGCAAAACTCTTCCCGAAAGATTTTATTTCCATTTTGGAACGACACGACTTATTCAGGAACAACATTATTTTCTTTTTGGAATAAGTTTTTTTACTTTGGAACAGGTTTATTTTCCTTGGAACGACTTTCGGGCTTATGGAACAACTTTATTTTCTCAACGAGGTCATAAGTGAGGAGAGAGAAGTAAATAAAGTCTTTCCTTTTTGCAAATAGAGTCTTTCCAAAGTTGCAGAAACCAGGGTTTTGGAACAACATTATTTCCATTTTGGAACGACTTAACCTGATTTTATCAAAAACCTTAACCCTTACCCCTTAATTCCTTAGTCCTATCTATGTGATTATCAAATAAAGTCTTTCCAACCTCATCCCCGCAAACCCGCATGGCTGATGGATGGGTAAAAATGGATGAAAATAAAGATGTTCCTCAAAATGGATGGTTTGATTGAATTAAATGGGAAAAATGGAAGGGATAAAAGTAAAAAAAGGTGTTCTTTTTTAGGGATAAGGAATAAGGAAAAAGGGATATAGGGGAGGATGGAGGGAAAAGAAAAAACCTTTGTAACCTATATGATAAATGGATTACAAAGGATTGATTATTTGATTGGAAGGCTATCCTTGCCCCTTGAACCTATCCCCTTAACCCTGCAGTTAAGGAACATGTTTATTTGCAGTGGAACGAGTTTATTTACAAAGGAAAGAGTTTATTTGGTGTTTACAACATCAATATTTTCAAGACAATAACCATTTAATTCTTTGCACAGGAGAGCTCTTATATATCCACGATCTGTATTGGTGGAATGAATATAAAAATTCATTCCATAGTAGAATCGGATGAGAGAAGGCATTTTTGAAGCGGTGTGTAAAGCAAGAATCTGAGCCCCTTGTTTTTTTGATTCTTCCTCCACAATATCTATGAGTCCTCCTCCAATCCCATGGTTGTGAACAATGGGACGTACTCCAAATCGGGTTATATATGCTATATGATTTGGTAACATTTCAAATCGTATGCTACCTACAGCCTGCCCATTAAGATATGCTATAAATACGTTTTTTTCCAATATATCTTTTTGTATAATATGAGGTGTTTCCGAAAGGGCAAAAACTTTATTAGGCATACCTAGCTCATGGGCATATTTTTTAAAAGCTTCCTGTGTTATTTCATATATGATATTAGCTTCATCTAAATTGGCCTTCCTTATAAAAAGCTCCATGCAATCTCCCTCCTCCTTATAAAACTATAAGGCTATTATTTCCCATAAGTAACGTCATTACTGCTTTTTGAGTATGCAGTCGATTTTCCGATTGGTCAAATATTACTGAATGTATTCCATCTATTACTGATTTAGTCACTTCTTCTCCACGATGAGCAGGTAGGCAATGCATGAAAATATAGTCTTCTTTAGCTAAATGCGTGAGACAATCATTTATCTGATAGGCTGAGAATGCTTCAAGACGCTCTTTTGTTTCGTTTTCCTGGCCCATACTTGCCCATACATCTGTATAGATTATGTCTGCATTTGCAGCGGCTTTTTCTATATCGTTTCTTACTTCTACTTTGCATCCACTCTCATGGGCATTTTTTATTGCCATATCTATTATTGACTTGCTAGGTTCATATCCTTTTGGACAGGCTATTGAGATGTCCATGCCTATCTTAGAGGATGCAATGAGGAGCGAATGGGCCACGTTATTGCCGTCACCTATGAATGCTAACTTTAATTTTGAAAAATCACCTTTGTGTTCATATATAGTCAAAAGATCTGCTAGTATTTGGCATGGATGATATGTATCTGTAAGGCCATTTATAATTGGAATAGTGCCGTATTTTGCGAGATCTTCCACATCCTTTTGTGCAAATGTTCTTATCATAATGCCATCTACATAGCGGGATAGGACTTTTGCAGTATCGGCAATAGTTTCACCACGTTTCAGCTGTATATCCCGATCACTTAGAAAAAGTCCATGCCCTCCTAATTGATGTATTCCTACCTCAAATGATACACGAGTACGGGTGGAACTTTTAGTAAATATCATAGCCAAAGTTTTTCCCTCTAAAAGTCTATGGGGAATATGCTCTTTTTGTTTTTCTTTTAGCCTTAAGGCAAGGCTTAGTATTTGATATATTTCATCTATATCATAATCCTGCAAGGTCAGGAGATGTTTTTGCGAAAAGCTTTTTTTAGATTGATATTCATAAAGGTTAAGCATTTATTTTTCACTCCTTGTTATATTGATTCAGGGGTATAACATTATAGTCACTTGTATCTTTTTCAATAAGGGCTTTTAACAGGGCATTTGCAGTATCAAGGCATGTGATAGAAGGAATATTATATTCTATCGCCTCCCGCCTTATGGTAAATCCAAACTTTTGCGGATTTTTTCCTCGGGTAGGTGTGTTTATCACCATATGGATCTCTCCGTTTTGTATAGCTGCTGGCACATTTGCCTTTGTAATTAAGCTAGTATTTATATCACTATTTAGCAAGAAATCATATGTTTTAGGTGTAGAGACTATATTAAATCCCATGCTTTTAAGCATGGTAGCTGTTTGAAGTACATCTATCTTATCTTTGTCTGCTATGGATAGAAGCACTGTACCTTTCTTTGGCATATCCATGCCGGAAGCTAATATAGCTTTATATAGTGCTTTGCCATAGGTTTTATCGCATCCCATAACTTCTCCAGTGGATTTCATCTCAGGTCCCAAATAAGTGTCTACAGAAGATAGCTTTGAAAAGGAGAAGACTGGTGCTTTAACTGTGACAAGCTTTGGATATGGGGTCAACCCTGTTTCATATCCAAGTTCTTTGAGAGTTTTCCCAAGTATTATATCTGTAGCTATGGACACTATAGGGAGCCCTGTAGATTTACTTAAGATGGGCACTGTACGACTAGCTCTAGGGTTTACCTCTATTACCATTACATTATCGTTTTTATCTATAACGAATTGTATATTAAATAGACCTTTTATATTGAGCTCCCGCCCGATAGCAATGGTATATTCTATTATTTGATTCTGTGCTTTTTCTGACATATGCTGTGGAGGGTATATGCCAAAGCTGTCTCCAGAATGTATGCCGGATCTTTCTATATGCTCTATTATGCCTGCTATTAATACGTTTGTTCCATCACATATCCCATCTATTTCAGCTTCCATGCCTAGTATATACTTATCTATCAATATTGGATGATCATTTGACAAACTAACGGCTTCCTTTAAATATGATGAAAGTTCTTTTTTATCATATACGATCTCCATGGCTCTCCCGCCTAGTACATAGGATGGTCTTATAATAACAGGGTATCCAATTTCTTCTGCGATTTCTATGGCGTGTTCAGGTAGATAGGCTGTGCCTCCTGCAGGGGTTGGTATATTTAAATCTTTCATAAGGTTTAAAAATCTATCTCGGTTTTCGGATTTATCCATATTATCCACATTAGTACCTAATATATCTATACCTGCATTGCTTAAATACCTTGCAAGATTTATGGAAGTTTGCCCCCCAAATTGCACGATTACACCTTTTAATTGTTCCTTATTGATGATATCTATTATACATTCTGGGGTAAGGGGTTCAAAAAAAAGAGTATCCGATGTATCAAAATCAGTGCTCACCGTTTCTGGATTATTGTTTACCATTATTGCCTTGATACCCTGTCTTTTTAATGCTTTTACGCAATGGACGCTGCAATAGTCAAATTCTATCCCTTGTCCTATGCGTATTGGACCAGAACCTATTACCAGTATTTTATCCACGCCTTTCGTAGTTGTATATGAATTATTGGTATTATTATAGGTAGAGTAATAGCATGGTGTACCATTTATAGCTTTGTATGATGGAAAAATATCGTAATATTCCCTAAAATGGTATACATCTTTTTCATTTGTACCTAATATATGTGCTATATAACTGTCTGCCAGTCCGTAGGTCTTGCCTTTTTTAAGCATATAATCAGGTATAGTGTCTATAGTATATTTACTTAAGTTGATGGTTAGATCCACTATATTTTTTAATGCTTGTATAAAGAAAGTATCAATCTTGGTAAGAGAGTGTATATATTCTATAGAAACACCCCTTTTAAGTGCTCCCGATATGGCAAATATTCTTTCATCATTTGGTGTTTTTAGAGAATCAATTATCTTTGTATCATCCCACGACTTTACTTCTTTCATGCCAATATGATAATTCAATTTGGTATCTAGAGAGTCTATTGCCTTCAATAGGGATTCTTCCATGCTTCCCCCTATAGCCATGACTTCTCCAGTCGATTTCATCTGGGTACCTAGGGCTTTATTAGCCTTTATGAATTTATCAAATGGCCATCTCGGCACTTTTGTAATTATATAGTCGATTTGGGGTAAAGGATAACATATTTCATCTAAATTCAGACCTATTGCTATCTTAGAGGCTACCCGAGCGATTGGATATCCAGTTGCCTTTGACGCCAGTGCACTTGAGCGACTAACCCTTGGATTTACTTCTATTACAGCATACTTTGATGTGTCTGGATTCAGGGCAAATTGTACGTTACATGCCCCTTTAATATCGAGTGAGGTTGCTATGTTAATGGATGCTTTTTTGAGCATATAATATTGCTTTGATGTTAGGGTCTGGCTTGGTGCTACTACTATGCTGTCTCCTGTATGTATGCCTACTGGATCGATGTTTTCCATATCACATACCACCAAGCATTTACCCACATTGTCCCTTATAACCTCAAACTCTATTTCCTTCCATCCAGCTATACTTTCTTCCAGGAGTACCTGATGTATTATACTTGATTTTAGACCTTTGGAAAGGGTATCTATTAGATCATTCATTGTATGTACCATGCCCCCTCCAGTACCACCTAATGTATACGCAGGTCTTACGATCAATGGCAAACCCAATTTTTTTGCAAATTGTATACCTTCATCAACTGTGTTTACTATTGTGCTCATAGGTACTGTTTCACTTATGGATTGCATGGCATCCTTAAAAAATTTTCTGTCCTCTGCCTTTTTTATACTCCAAAGGGAAGTGCCTAAAAGCTCTATATCAAGTTCATCCAATATCCCAGATTGGGAGAGCTCTACCGCCATATTAAGCCCCGTTTGCCCCCCAAATGTTGCAAGTATGCCATCCGGATGTTCCTTATATAATATTTTAGATATAGAGTTAAGGGTAATTGGTTCTATATAGACAGTATCGGCCATATCCATATCGGTCATTATTGTTGCTGGGTTACTGTTTATAAGTACTACGCTTAAGCCTTCTTCTCTAAGCGCCTTACAAGCCTGTGTGCCTGCATAATCAAATTCTGCTGCTTGCCCTATTATTATTGGACCAGAACCTATCACCATTACTTTTTTTATTTTAGGATTTATTGGCATGCTAAAGCTTCCTTTCTTTAATATGGCAACACTTTATCGAGTACTTGCACTAATACATCTATTTCCTTATAGTCTATTATTAGGGGAGGAACAAATCTTAGGGTGTTATGTCCTGTACAGTTTATTAAAATACCATATTTAAGTACATCCTCTACCATTTGTCTACCGGAGATATCATTGTTAAGTTCTAGTCCTAACATGAGTCCTTTACCCCGCACATCCTTTATTGCCTTATGCTCCTTTTTTAGCTTAATAAGTTCATTCTTGAAATATATACCTTTCTTTGATACATCGTTTAGAAAACCATCCTGTAGTATTGTATTTAAAACTGCATAAGAAGCTGCACAGCATAGTGGATTTCCACCAAACGTAGTGCCATGATCTCCTGGTGTGAACGATTTTGCTATTTTATCTTGAACGACCACTGCTCCTATAGGTATTCCACCACCTAATCCCTTGGCCAAGGTAAATATATGGGGTTTTACATCGAAATGTTCATATGCAAATAATTTGCCTGTTCGGCCAATACCTGTCTGCACTTCATCGAAGATGAGAAGTATATTATGTTTTTTGCATAAGTTTTCAAGGCCTCTTATGTATTCGAAAGTACCTTCTATTATCCCACCTTCCCCTTGAATAGGCTCGATCATTACAGCACATGTCTTGTCTGTTATGGCCATTTTAACGGCTTCAAGATCGTTATAGGGTACGTGTTTAAACCCTGTGGGAAGGGGCTTGAAGGGATCTTGATATTTTGATTGGCCGGTAGCTGCTATAGTGGCAAGTGTTCTACCATGAAACGAATTTGATGCAGTGATTATTTCATATTTATTCATGTTTTGATCGCTAAAGTATTTTCTAGCTAGTTTTATGGCAGCTTCATTTGCTTCTGCACCACTGTTTGCAAAGAATACCCTATCTCCACAGCTGTTTTCCACCAATAGTTTTGCCAGTTCAGCCTGTGGAATATTGTATACTATATTCGAGGTATGTATTATTTTTTTAGCCTGGCCTGTTACCGCTTTTATTATGGCTGGATGGTTATATCCAAGGCTGTTTACAGCTATACCTGCCAGAAAATCTATATATGGGTTTCCGTTTATATCATATAGAATGCATCCTTCACCATGGGTTACGACTATGGGTAGGCGTTTTCCAAATGTATTGATGTAGTATTTTCCATCCAACCCCATAATATATTGTGTATCCATATATTTCAGCCTCTTTTCAATTATGTTACAGATAATTATACACAAACATGAATAATTATGCAATACCTTTTTTGAAATTTTCCCTAAAAAAGTTTTTAATAGCAAAACTGGGTATAGCCCCGGTAGCCCATAGGCTGATTAAGAATATTATGCATCCTGTCAATCCCGATATGATTATATTAGTCATAGGAAGACATAAGGTGGAAGACAGCGAATTGAATAGAAAACGGGTTATGGAAAGCATTATACATGCTGAAAAAGCCGGTTTTATAAAAATATCTAGGAAATTTATATGCAGTTTGCTTATTCTTATTACTTGTATCAAGTTTAAAATAGCGGTTATGGCACTACTTATGACAAAGGCTATTATAAATCCTTTTATACGAAATTCTGGATTGGCAATTAAAAAATAAATACATAGTAGTTCTATACTGTTGCCGATTATGGCATTTATTGATGCAATATTTTGTTTACCTATGCCGTGCAAAGTACTGCTTAGACTTTGCTGGAGACATGGGAAGATAAGAAAACATGACAGGGGAATTAAAATTTCTCCTACTTTAGACTGTTCATATAACAAAATACCTATGGGTTCCCCGAGGGCTACTAGTATACCAGTGGCCATAAATGCAGTTATGGATGTTATAGCGAGAGTTTTGTTTATTTTTATCTGTAGATTTTTAAAGTTTCTATTTGCCATATCCTCTGATAGATTGGGTATTATAAGGGTAGATAGGGCGCTTATCATAGGAAATGGCAGGAACAATAGAGGCAGTACCATGCCTGATATTATGCCATACAAGGATACAGCATCTCTATTTGTTATTCCGGATACTATAAGGCGATTTGGAATTAATATGGAGTTTATAGACGACATAATACTTGATAAAAGCCTTATTGCAGTTATGGGCAGGGCAATATTTATTATATCTTTTGCCGTATATGGGCTTTTATTATTGGAATGTTCAACTTTGCTTCTAGTTTCTTGATTTCCATACTTGTAATGCAAATAGAGTAGGCTTAGGAGTTCGCCCATTACCATACTAAATGTAGATATATATATAATTTGTTCGTTGGATAGAGGCCATAGAAGATATAATAGTCCTATGGATATACCCATTCGAATGAGCTGTTCTATTATTTCAGACATGGCGGGAGGAGTTATATCATTTAAACCATAAAAATATCCTTTGAATACAGATTTCATGGCGATTATTACTATGTCGGGGGACAGTATAAAAAGGGGTATTCTAGTTCTGGAATCGTTAAGTATCTTACTGCTTATTAGATTGATACTTGAAATTAGTAATAGAAATAGAATTATTGATATAAAAGCTGTCAGTATAAAGGCTTTTTGCATAAACTTTTTTATGGAATACCTACCGCCTATTGCCTTTTGCTCTGCCACCAGTCGAGAGACAGCAATGGGAAGTCCTGAGGATATTATGCTTATGGCGGTAAAATATATGGGGAAAATAAGTTGAAATACCCCCATACTATAAGAGCCTAGTTTACGACTGAGAAATATTCTATATGCAAATCCTAGTGCTCTTACAAATACATTTGTCAACGTTAACATTATAGTTCCATATATAAGAGATGTTTTATTATACCTATTTTTCAATTAAATCACCCATTAATAATTAATTTATGTTAAATTGTATTTAAATTTAACAAACAATAGAAGTAAAAATAGCTATATAATATAATAAATCGAGTATATTATATTTTTAGAAATAAGGTTCTGTTTTTATAAGGTTGGCAATGGTGTAATGAAGGTAAATTTCAGGACAGGGTTATTCAAAATATACGGGATATGATAAGACAGCATAAAAACCATGCATGTGTTATCATGTGGGAGGCGAGCTTAAGTAAAACTAGTTTTTGGATGGCGGGAGCAGATGGTTCAGATTGTGTATTTGTATATGCTAAAGTAGTGGATAAAAATGGCACTGTTGTGCCTTATGCAAATAGCAAGGTTAAATTTGAAGTCGATGGTGCTGCATCATTAGTAGGTGCAAATCCAGCCCATATTTTAATCAATTAATATCTATGAGATAATGTCTTCAGAACCAACAAAGGAGGTTATCTCCAATGAAAGAAGATGAAAGGAAACTCTGGACTGAAAGAATAAATGACTACAGATCTAGTGGTCTGACAGCTGTGAAGTGGTCTGAAGTAAATAACTTATCTGTACACAAACTTAGATACTACATAAATAAATTCAATAAGGAAAACAAGCTAGAATCTAATGGAACATCTAGCGAAATAAAATGGGTACCTATTGTTGCCTAAGGGCCAACAACCCTGGAAACATCTACTAAGCCATTAATAGTTATATAGGTAAAGCAATAAATGAAATAGGCTTTGATTTTGATAAAGATATCTTCGAATCAGTAGTAAGGATTCTTTAGATAAAACAATAGAAAAACAATTAAATATAGATGAAAATTCAAATATTTTTCTTGAAGATTTATGTAAGCTCCAAGCACATCAAATCGAAGAATTAACTGCTAAACTAAATTGGTATGAGGAGCAATTTAGGCTAAATCAACAAAAAAAGATTTGGTTCTTCAAGCGAGAAAACTAATCTAGATCAATTATCAATCTTCAATGAGGCAGAAAAAGAATCATGTACAGAAAAGGAAGAGCTTACAATTGAAGAAATTACATATAAGCGTAGAAAATCAAAAGGTTTAAACAAAAAATCCTTCGAAGATCTTCCAGTAGAAGTAATTGAGTACCGTTTAACTGAAGAAGAACAAACCTGCCCTGTTTGCAATTCCCATCTACATGAAATGAGCAAGGAAATCCGCAGAGAATTAAAATTTATTCCTGCAGAAGTTAAAGTAGTAGAACATGTACGATATACTTATACCTGTAGAAATTGTGAAAAAGAAAATATATCTACACCAATAATTACAGCTAAAATGCCAAACCCAGTACTCCCTTGTAGTTTTGTGTCCCCTTCTTTAATGGCATATACAATGGATCGTAAATATTCAGAAGCGGTACCACTTTATAGGCAGGAGCAACAATTCAAAAACTTTGGAATAGACCTATCGCGCCAAAACCTTGCAAACTGGATAATTCATGCAGATGAAACCACCATGCAAGTACTGGATGAGGTTGGTAAAAAGCCTACAAGTAAATCATATATGTGGCTTTATGCAACAGGTATGTATTCTAACCCAATTTTCTCGTATGAATATCAGTCATCAAGAGCAAAGAAACATCCAAAAGAATTCTTAAAAGGATTTAATGGATTTTTACAGACAGATGGATATCAGGCCTATAACGCAGTAGAGGATGTCACCTTAGTAGGTTGTTTTGTACATGCAAGAAAAGGATTTACAGATACCTTAAAGGCATTACCAAAGGATGCCACCACATCGAAGACAAATCAAATGCTGAAGAAGGGCTTAGGTTTTGCGATAATTTATTTAAACTTGGACGAGGATATAGAAAAAAACCTAACATCCGGAGAAGTCTATAAAACGAGATTAGAAAAGACTAAACCAGTACTTCAGGACTTTTTGTCATGGCTAAATACAAAAGAAAAACAAGTTTTACCCAAAACTAGTCTTGGAAAAGCCATTAGTTATTGTCTAAATCAATGGGACAAACTTACTGAATTTATGCAAGATGGAAGACTCGAAATAAGCAACAATAGAACTGAAAGAGCCATAAAGCCATTTATAATAGGAAGAAAGAATTTTTTATTTTCAAAGTCCCCAAAAGGTGCACAAGCTTCTGCTATATTTTATAGTGTAATAGGGACAGCCAAAGCTAATAACCTAAATCCATTCTATTATTTAACATATCTATTTGAAAAACTACCTAATATAGATCTAGAAAACATAGATGAACTAGATAAATTACTACCTTGGTCAGATTCAATACCAGAAAACTGTAAAGTTCCTAACAAGGAACAGGATAACATATAGACTGCATCGATTAAAGGTATGGCCTATTTGACGCTTACATTGCAAAGGTGTATCACGGTAGCGCAGGATACATATTCATCAAAAATCAATTATCCGCCCATGTGACCACACCCCAAATAGTAGATATATTGGATAACTATAATGTGCCTGCTACCTTCTTTTTTATAGGAAAGAACATAGAAAAATATCCTAGCATATGTGAAAAGATAATATCATCTGATCATCAAATTGCAACTATAGCTTTTCTCACTTGAGTTTCCGCGAAAAATTATGACCGTTATATAAAATCGATTTTATGTAGATAAAATATATCAAAAAAGACTAGAAAACCTATAAATAACACTAAAAACGTAGAAAAGCCCCTGAATGTTTAGTATAACTAATTGCAACAAAAAATCCTACTAAACAAAATCAAAGGAGGCTTTTCTATGTGCCATTCTACCATTGATGTCTATCAAAGCAAAAGAAAAATCATAAATTTTGCAAAATATTTAGTTATGGTAGAAAATAAAGTTGAACGCAAATTTGTTGCTGATAACGTGTTCGGGATATGTAGCACTTTTATAACTCAAAGATGTATTTTTCTTTCTACCTATTTTTATTGATTTTATCAGCAATATATTCCACTGTGCCAATTACTATAAATATTATCAGAAAAACATTAACTATCGGATTGCCAAATGAATTAGATATAAAAATATCCATATTGGGTCTCCTATTTACAATTACAATTGCTACACATAATGCATGTCCCAGATACAAAAGAACACTTAAAAAAAACCAAGATATTGATCGGTTCTTCATATAAAACAACAACCTTTCATAAGATTAGTTATAAAAGAATGTATTTGCTATTTTTTTGTAAAGGTTTTTTTGACCCATAATGATGAGGGTTTATATGCCCACTCATTTGGTGCAAAGTCCACCCAAATACCTGGGCGAAATTCCGTCAGTATATCAAATTGCTTTTTATAATACATCTTGAATACTTCTAGATGTAACCGTTCGTCTGCTTTAACCGGAGTATTACTCTCCCAGTATCTTGTGACTTCTTGACCTATCTGCCATCCAAGAGCAGCTGAGACCTTACTATTAAAAGTAATTCCTGCAGTATGGTAGCATTTGTATTTTTCTGAATCCCCATATTTAAAATTATCAGGCCCATCGACGTGAATAGAGAATATTCTATCAGTACTAGCATTATAATATTCCCCTGAATAACTCCTGACGTTTGTAATCTTATACTTAGGCAGTGCTTCTGGAAAATTCTCATTTATTCCAATATTCATGTTATCAGGGTTTAAGTCTATCTTCTTAATTGGTAGGTACTCATACTCTATCCTAACGATCTCATCTTTTGGTATTGACATATTGTCTCGTTTTACTATTTCCGCTATTTCTGCTGGATCAGTGATAATAATATTCCTTTGTTGATCAACTTTTATGTCCTTACCTTCATTTATTGCATTTGCTAATGCAATATTACCCATACCAAATAACAGAGTTATTATGACACCTAAACAAATTACTCTCTTAAAATCATTAAACATTTTATCCAACTTTCCCTATTTGAATTTTTACATATCAACAAGTCCACTAACTAAGTCCATATTTAAGCATAACCACATAAAAGTATGTTTATAGCCCTCTACCTCATATAACTCTAGACTGTAAAATCATTGATGTGTTAATAAATTAAAATATTGAGAAATAAATGGTAAAGTTATATTTATATGGTATCATACTCATCGAGTGTCTGCAAGTAATTTTTGCACTTAAGTTTCCGCAAAAATTTGTGACTATGATATAAATTCACTTTTATGAGGATAAAATATGCTTAAAACACGAAAAAACATATGAAATGCACACGAAATATGGAAAACCCCTGAATGTTTAGTATAATTAGGTTGAGAACAAAATCCTACTAAACAAAATCAAAGGTAAGCGTCAAATTGTACCCACGTTCAACTTCCTATAGAATTATGAGATAATGCCTCCATATATGGTATAATCGATCCATGGAAAATATAATTAAAACCCCGAATACAATTGAACAGCTTTGGGAAGAAAATGAAAGCCTAAGCAGAAGAAATGCCCTCTTAGAGCAAGAAAAGTCCGAACTGGAATTGAAGCTTAAGTGGTATGTTGTTCTGCCATTGTGGTGGCGAGCTCCATGTCATGAGTGAAGAAATCTGAAAGGAACTTAAAATAGTGCCTGTAAAGATAAGTGTTGAAGAACATGTGCAATTTGTTTATGCCTGCCGTAATTGTGAAAAGAATGAAATAACAACAACCATTAAGACTGCATCGATGCAAAAGTCCCCCATACCGGGAAGCTTGGCTTCGCCTTCTTCTATTGCATATGTAATGACGGATAAGTTCGTAAAGGGATTCCCCTTGTATCGGCAGGAACAGGATTTTAAAAGGCAAGGCGCCGAAATATCCCGCCAAACCATGACCAATAGCGAAGCCATACAGTACTGCATAAATCAATGGGACAAACTGGAGGCATTTTTGTTGGATGGGGTAGGTTAGAGATTGATAGGAACCGAAGTGAAAGGCCTATAAAGCCATTTGTAATCGGAAAAAATTGGCTATTTGCTAATACCTCCAAGGGGGCTAAGGCCAGCGCCACCATATACAGTATTGTGGAGACTGCCAAAGAGAACAGATTAAATCCTTTTGAGTATCTTAAATATCTCTTTGAGCAACTGTCTAATATAGATGTCAAAGATCAAGGGGCTTTAGATAACTTATTGCCTTGGTCGGAAAGTTTGCCTGACCACTGCAAAGCGCCCAATAAGAATATATAACAAGTTGCAAAGGAAGTATAGGTGTGTTCTATTTGACGCTTACTTAAAGTTAATGCTATAAGCCAAGGACTATTGCTAGCTAATGCCAAAATTGAAAGTATATAACATGTTTTCAAATACATTATATACTTTATGCAATCCACTCAAAAAATTATTACGTTTTTTTGTTAATAATAGCTATAGCCATATGAGCAATTGACAGTTATAATATAAATATGATAACGATATATAGTTTTGCATCCAAAGGATGCAAATAAATTATTATGGAGGGGTTTTAATGGCAAGTGTAACTTTAAAGCACATTTACAAGGTTTACCCAGGCGGTGTTACTGCTGTTAGTGACTTTAATCTTGATATTGCAGATAAGGAATTTATCGTATTAGTTGGTCCTTCTGGATGCGGTAAATCCACTACTTTAAGAATGGTAGCAGGTCTTGAAGAGATCACCGAAGGGGAACTTTATATTGGTGACAAATTAATGAATGATGTTGCTCCTAAGGATAGGGATATAGCAATGGTTTTCCAGAACTATGCATTGTATCCACATATGACGGTATATGACAATATGGCTTTTGGCTTAAAATTGAGAAAAACTCCAAAGGCTGAGATAGATCGTCGTGTAAAGGAAGCAGCAAGAATTTTGGACATTGAGCATTTGCTCAATAGAAAACCAAAGGCTTTATCAGGTGGTCAGAGACAGAGGGTTGCATTAGGCCGTGCTATAGTTCGTGAGCCTAAGGTATTCTTAATGGACGAACCTCTATCTAACTTGGATGCAAAACTCAGGGTACAGATGAGAACGGAGATTACAAAACTTCATAATAGACTACAGACTACATTTATCTATGTTACCCACGACCAGACAGAAGCTATGACCATGGGTACTAGAATCGTAGTTATGAAGGATGGATTTGTACAACAGGTAGATACACCTCAAAATCTATACGATTTTCCTGTAAATCTATTTGTTGCAGGATTTATTGGCAGTCCTCAGATGAACTTTATAAATGCCAAATTGGTCAAGGAAAATGACGGCGTTTATGCTGTATTTGATAATAACAAGATAAAAGTACCAGAGGGCAAGATAAAGAGATTAAAGGATCCTTCCTATATTGGTAAGGATATAATAATGGGTATTCGTCCTGAGGATATGCATGATGAGGAGATTTTCCTACAAAATGCTACAGACAGCACTGTAAAGGCATATGTAGATGTAGTTGAGTTAATGGGTTCTGAAACTTATCTATATCTAACAATTGCAGGTCAAAATGTTACAGCAAGGGTTGATCCAAGATCTACAGCAAGAGCCGGTGATACTATACGTATTGCCCTTGATCCTAACAGATTGCATTTCTTCGATAAGGATACCGAGGAAACCTTGCTTACTAGATAAAGTATATAAAAAGTAATCTTAATATAAAAGCAGAAATATTATCCAATAGATAATGTTTCTGCTTTTATTTAAATGGTCAGCAAAACCACTAAAAGCATATTTCAAAAAAAGGTTATACTGGTAAATTAAATTGATTTTAAATAAGGGCTTTTTTTATTTTGCAAAATTGTGTATAATCTAGTTGGTGGGTGATTTTATGTTAGCAGAGAAAAAAATCCAAAAAGTAATTGATATAGTTGTTAAGAACATAGATATTGATATAGATGTGGTGGACCATGGTGCTGTGATAGTTGCTAGTAGTATGACCGACCATATTGGAAAAGTGCGTCCGTTTGTAAAAGAGATAGTTCATAAGGGAAATGGAGTGACTATATCCCATGGGGGATATACATATACAAAATTTTTGGTGGATCGAAGTTTAATCTATTATCTTGTGCTTGAAGGGGAAGGGGAGGATATAAACAATTACTGCTATTTAATAGCATCGTTGTTTGAGACCAATTTGAAATCACTATACCAAAAAATGGACAAGCCAGAGATGGTGAGACGGGAAGCTTTAGGACAGCTCACAGAAATGGAATTTAGGTCCATGTGTAAGGAATATAATATAGATATAGTAACGCCTATATGTGTGTTTGTAATAAAGGCTAATGCAATGCAGGCAGAAGATATGTATAATATTTTATTGAAGGCATTTCCAAAGATCCAAGGAGATATTTTATCTATTATAGATAATTCTGCAGTTATGCTTGTAAAAAATATATCAGAAGAAATAGATGGAGATGACCTATTGCAATTGGCGGCTGCCATAGAGGATACAATATTAAACGAAACTTCTATAAAACCATGTATAGGGGTAGGGACATGTAAAAATAATATTCTTTATATTAGAGAATCGTATTTGGAAGCGTCGCAGGCTATTCAGGTAGGTAGTATATATGATGCAAATGAAAAGATATATTTATATGATGCACTTATTCTAGAGAGATTTTTATATACGGTTCCCATGGAAACATGCAAAGAATTTTATGAAGATGTAGCTACTGATGAATTTAAAAAGATATTAAATGATGAAATGATACTTACAATAGAAAAATTTTTTGAAAACAGTTTGAATTTGAGTGAAACATCCAGACAATTATATATACACAGAAATACATTGGTCTATCGACTGGATAAGATCCAAAAGGTAGTGGGTCTGGATTTACGCAATTTTCATGATGCTGTAACGTTTAAGATTATGATGATGCTAGAGAGATACATACAGGGGTGTTGCAATTGATAGAATTTAGAAGGGTAACCAAGGTATATGATAACGGAATGCGTGCATTATCTGATGTAAGCTTTACCATTGAGGATGGAGAATTTGTATTTATAGTAGGGGCTAGCGGTGCGGGTAAATCTACCCTCATAAAACTGCTTATGAAGGAAGTTGAGCCTACATCTGGAGATATAATAGTAAAGGGGAACAACCTATCATCTATTAAGAGACGGGATATACCCTATTATAGGCGTAGTTTTGGTGTGGTTTTTCAGGATTTCAGATTGCTTCCAGATAGAACTGTATATGATAATGTGGCATTTGCCATGCAAATTGTTGAGGCTAGTTCCAAAGAGATACGCAGACGAGTGCCTATGGTGCTTAGTATGATGGGACTATCTTCAAAGGCAAAATATTATCCACATCAACTATCAGGTGGAGAACAACAAAGGGTATCGCTAGCCAGGGCAATAGTTAATAATCCCTCCATGCTTATTGCCGATGAGCCATCAGGAAACCTTGATCCTGCTACTGCTAATGAGATAATGGACATTATAGATAGTATAAACCGTAGGGGGACTACGGTTATTATGGCAACCCATGCAAAAGAAATAGTAAATACCATGAAGAAGCGGGTAATAACTGTTCAGAAAGGTCTTATAGCAAGGGATGAGGAGAGGGGTGGCTATTTCGATGAAGATTGATACATTGAAGAATTTTGTAAAACAGGGCATAAAAAATGCCTATGCAAATGGCACTATGTCCGCTGCATCCATTGTAGCTATTATTGCTGCCCTATCGGTTTTGGGTATGGTCATGGTTGCCGTATTGAATTTAAACTATATGGTAGATGGATTGGAATCAAAGGTAGAGGTATCTGTATTTTTACAAGATGATGTTACATATGGTGATGTTATAACATTGAAGGATGACATAAAAGCCTGGCAGGGTGTAACTGATGTAGAATTTATATCTAAAGAACAGGCTTTGAAAAAGTGGAAAGAGGAATGGGAAGACAAAAAATACTTGCTTGAGGGCTATAGTGGGGATAATAATCCGCTCCCGCCTTCTTTAAATATAAGGATTGCAAAGCCTGAATATGCTGAAGAGGTAGTAAAAAAGGCTGAGGGCTTAGAAAAAAGTGTAAAGGTAAGGTATAGTAAGGCAGCAGTAGATGCAATAGAAAAGCTATCAGGTGCTACAAGGCTTGTGGGCTCTATTATTGTATTAGTACTTATATTAATATCTGTGATAATAATTACCAATACGATAAAGCTTACTGTATATGCTAGACGTAGAGAAATAAATATAATGAAATATATAGGTGCCACAGACTGGTACATCAGATGGCCATTTGTAATTGAAGGTTTTACAATAGGTGTTACCGGGGGAATAATGGGTACTTTGCTAATTGCGTTATTATATAATATCCTGCTCAATAAATTGACAGTCATGGAAGGACAGCCTAATTTTTTAGATATTTTTCGCTTACTTCCCTTAAATGGAATTATAAGCCAGGTGTTTGCTGTCTTTGTATTAGTAGGAGCTGCTGTAGGTATATTATCCAGTATAGTTTCAATGCGTAGATATTTAAGGGTATAGAATTGGAGGTGCTGTTTTGAAAAAATCAATAAAAGTAATCTCGATTATTTTGACATTAGCACTTGTCACCTGTTTTGCTAATGCTGCGTTTGCGTCAGGGCTTGATGAAAAGAAAAAGGATCTTGCTAAACAAAAGGGAAATATAAAAAACAATATAACTGAAACAAAAGATAAGTTGGAAAGTGTAAAAGATGAGCAAAATCAAGTTGTAAATCAGCTGGATACTATACAAAAAGATCTGGCAAACAAGGAAAAGGAACTTGAGAAAGTAGAAGCCCATTTAAGCGATACTCAGGAGAAACTTATACATACACAAAAAGAACTGGAAGAAGCAAAGGAAAAGGCAAATGAGTATGAAAATGATACAGCTGAGCGTTTGAGAGCCATGTATATGAATGGTACTTCATCCTATTTGGAGGTATTGTTGGAAGCTAAGAGTATGCATGATCTATTAAACAGGATAGTTATGGTACAGGAACTGGTATCCTTTGATGCTAAAACACTGGATAGACTTGAAAATTATAAGGGTGAGATAGCCCAAAAGCATGCTATTCTCAAGGAGCAGGAAGAAGAGGTTACAAAGACTAAAACATTGGTATCAAGGCAAAAGCGTGAGATTGAATCTAAAAAACAGGAAAAGGCGGTATTGCTAGAAGAGCTTAAAAAAGAGCAGGAACGATGTGAAAAAGAACTTTCAGATCTTGAAGAAACATCAAAGGGTATAGAGGCGGAGATACAAAAGATAGAGAAGGAATTGGAGAAAAAACGTAAGGAAGAGGAGGCAGCTAGGAAACGTAAACAGCAGGAATTGACTCGTAAGAATAAAAAGCCAAAGAATGAGCGCAGTTCCTATCCTGTATATTCTGGAGGTGTTCTAGCATGGCCAACCCCTAGCACACATCGAATAACTTCCGGCTATGGATATCGCTATCATCCTATCTTGGGCTATAAAAAGTTTCATAGTGGGATAGATATAGGAGCTTCCTATGGCAGTACAATAATAGCTGCGGAAGATGGTGTGGTTATTCATGCAGGCAATAGAGGTGGATATGGTAAGTGCGTTATAATTTCCCATGGTGGTAGCATAAGTACCCTTTATGGGCATGGTTCATCTATTCTGGTTGAGAATGGGCAAAGCGTTAAACGTGGGCAGGCCATCATGAAGGTGGGAAGTACTGGTGTGTCTACAGGGCCGCATCTACACTTTGAAGTGAGAAAAAATGGTTCACCAGTTAATCCAATGACATATCTTAAATAAGGTCTTATAAAAAGAATACGACTAGGTAGCAGCCTGGTCGTATTCTTTTTGACAATAAGTAACAAAAAGAATTTTGAAAAGGGTAATATAAGATGGTATAATAAAATAATAGTTTATAGATACCTAAGGTCTATAGAGGAGGATTAATTATATGATAAGCAAAAAGAAGGCAGCTATAGGTGCGGCCATATTGATAGTAGTTACAGCTATTGTTTCATCTTTTTTTGCGATACAGATAGACAGATATGCAAGCTTTAAAAATGGTACAGCTGTTGTACCAAGGAAAAATTTTGCCCGTATGCAAGACTACGGGAAGTTGGATGCTGTTCGCAGTATACTGGAAGGCGAATATATAGAAGAGCCTGATAATGATAAAATGCTGGATGGGGCTATAAAAGGTTTAGTAGCCTCATTGGAGGATCCATATTCATATTATTTTACTCAGGAAGAATTTAGGCAATTTACTGAAAGAACACAGGGCAGTTACGCTGGCGTAGGTATGGTAGTTACTGTAGAGCAAAAGGATAATACCATAACGGTAGTTAGAACATTTAAGGGAAGTCCAGCTGCAAAGGCAGGTATTGTTGCTGAAGATAAAATTGTAAAGGTATCAGGAGAAGAAGTGGATGGAAGTATGCTGGATAATGCAGTAGCTATGATGCGGGGAGAACCTGGATCAAAGGTTAAGGTTACTATAAATAGAAATGGTGAATTAAAGGAATTTGAACTGGAACGGGCCATAGTAGAGATACCTGACCTTGAATATAGAATGCTCGAGGATGATATAGGCTATATATGGCTTTATTCCTTTGATGAAAACTCGGCAAAGAATTTTGAAAATGCTTTAAATGATATGAAAAAGCAAGGTATGAAGGCCTTTATATTGGATTTAAGAGGCAATCCAGGAGGACTATTATCTACATGTGTTGACATAGCGGATATACTTTTACCGGAAGGACTTGTAGTCTATAGGATGGATAGAAGTGGAAATAGAGAAGATTATAAATCAGATGCAAAACAATTAAAGCTTCCTATGGCGGTCTTAGTTGATGAGAACAGTGCTAGTGCATCTGAAGTGCTTACTGGAGCTATACAGGATTATGGTGTAGCGACTATAATAGGCAAAACCACCTTTGGCAAGGGCGTAGTACAGGATGTAAGGCCATTTAAGGATGGTTCTGCACTTAAATATACTACATCTAAATATTATACTCCTAAGGGTAGAGATATAAACAAAAAGGGATTAAAACCTGATATAGAAGTGGATATGACAGATGAAGCAAAGAATTATCTAATTAAAAACCCAAATAATGATCTGCCTTTGGAACTAGATGCACCGCTTTTAAGGGCTATTGAGGAAGTAAAACACAAGAAAAACTCCAAATAGTATGGGAGGGCTAAATATTGTCTTTTATAAAGCTGATACTCTCAGTATTCATGCGGTCCTTTACCAGTTTTTTCTTCATGTTTTTGCTTATGATGGTTTACTGGAATGTAAAGTATAGTGTGGGTATAGAGGAGTCATGGGTTGGATTTATACGCAATCGTCCAATTGATCAATTTTTGGATGTGGTTCTATATGGCATGATAGCCGGTTTGTTGGCAAGCTTTATTATTGCTATATTGGGTATTACAATAGATTATAAGGCTATATTGGTCATATGGCCATTAGCACTCTTACTTATGTTATTTGATGAGAGATATATGTGTTTTTCATATGCAGGGGGGATAGCATCATTAAGCAGTCTGATGTTTGGTTGGCCTAAGATGGATGTATCATCGGTGATAGCTCTTGTAGGCATCTTGCATCTTATGGAAAGCATGCTCATATATATGGATGGATACAAGTATAGCATACCTGTATATATGGAGCATAGAACATTTGATCCTATGGGCGCTTTTATAATGAGGAAGATGTGGCCTATACCGTTAGTAGTATTAGTTCTTCCTGAGTCATCTACAAAAATTGCAGGTAGTATAGGACTTGAAATGCCAAATTGGTGGCCTGTTTTCAGTCCGCAGTATGTTCCAGAGAATCCGCTGGTAGCGCTACCTATTGTAGCATTATTAGGTTATGCAGATATTGCGATTACTGATACGCCGAAAGGGAGAACTAAAGAGTCCGGATTTTGGCTTTGTGCCTATAGTTTGTTTATATTAATATTGGCTGTTGTTTCATCGAGGATTTTTTGGGTTAAATATATAGCGGCCATATGTATGCCCATTCTCCATGAGGCAATAATAATTTTCAGTAAAAAGAGCCAAAAGAAAGGTCAGCCTGTTTTTACTGCACCATGGAGAGGCGTCAGGGTGTTGGATGTGTTTCCCGATTCACATGGACAGAAGATGGGTATGATGCAAGGAGATATAGTGCTTAGCATAAACAATAGTCAGGTAAACAGTATGGGCGGTATAGATGAAATATTAAGCTACAGACCATATTTTATATGGATAGAGATAAAACGTAAAGATAAGACTTTGGTTTTGGAAACTATGGATTATGTAGAAGGTATACAGGATTTAGGTGTTATGTTTGTACCTAGAAATACCAGTAGATATTTTTTGATGGAGGAGCGAAAGGGATTAATATTCAGGGCATGGGAAAAAATTTCAGTGAAATTTAAGAAAAATAAGATGGCATAATATATATTTTAAGCAGAGCATATGCTCTGCTTAAAATATATTGATGGTGCTGGAGGGGAAAATATGAAATTTAAGATACACTCAAAATTTAAACCTCAGGGTGATCAGCCTAGGGCTATAGAAGAACTAGTAGAAGGTATAAAAAAAGGTGAACAGTTTCAGACACTTTTAGGTGTTACCGGCTCGGGGAAAACATTTACAATGGCAAACGTAATAGAAAAAATACAGAAACCTACATTGGTATTGGCACATAATAAAACATTGGCGGCGCAGTTATGTAATGAGTTTAAGGAGTTTTTCCCGGAAAATGCAGTAGAGTATTTTGTGAGTTATTATGATTATTATCAGCCAGAAGCCTATGTACCTGTGACTGATACCTATATAGAAAAGGATGCTTCCATAAATGATGAGATAGATAAGCTTAGACATTCTGCCACTTCTGCTCTTTTTGAGCGGGAAGATGTAATTATAGTATCGAGCGTTTCCTGTATCTATGGTCTTGGTAATCCCCATGAATATGGATCACTTACATTATCCCTAAGGCCGGGTATGGAGCGGGACAGAGATGAAATATTAAAGAAGCTGGTAGATATACAATATGAGCGAAATGATATAAATTTTGTAAGAGGTACATTTAGAGTCCGTGGCGATGTATTAGAGGTATTTCCAGCCTCATCTTCTGAAAAAGCTATCCGTATAGAATTTTTTGGTGATGAAATAGACAGGATTTCTGAAATAGATGTGGTAACCGGTGAAATACTCGGAACCAGGAGTCATATAGCAATATTTCCTGCATCTCACTTTGCTTCTTCTAAGGAAAAATTGGAGAGGGCTATAGGTATGATAGAGCGTGATCTAGATAAAAGGATTAAATATTTAAGATCACAGGACAAGCTTCTTGAGGCTCAAAGGCTCATACAGCGTACTAATTATGATATTGAGATGATGAGGGAGATAGGGTATTGCACAGGCATTGAAAATTATTCAAGATATTTAGATGGTAGACAGCCCGGTGAGCCGCCATATACACTTTTAGATTATTTTCCAAAGGATTTTTTGCTGATGGTGGATGAATCTCATGTAACATTTCCGCAAGTGCGGGCCATGTACGCCGGTGATAGATCGCGTAAGGATAGTCTTGTGGATTATGGTTTTAGACTGCCAGCTGCATATGATAATAGACCTCTTACCTTTGAAGAATTTGAAAAGAAATTAAATCAAGTTATCTGTATAAGTGCTACTCCTGCAAAATATGAGCTTGAGAGATCATCAAGGGTAGTAGAGCAGGTAATACGACCAACTGGTCTTATAGATCCGGAGGTTATTGTAAAACCGATAGAGGGTCAGATAGATGATCTCATAGCCCAGATAATTAAGAGGACCGAGAGAAATGAGCGGGTATTAATAACTACTTTGACTAAGAAGATGGCAGAGAGCCTTACTGATTATTTGAAAGAGATGAACATAAAGGTTCGCTATCTCCATTCAGATGTTGTTACTATGGAGCGTATGGAGATTATAAGGGATTTACGTATGGGCAAATTTGATGTATTGGTAGGCATAAATTTATTGCGTGAAGGATTGGATTTGCCAGAGGTGTCTCTAGTAGCCATATTGGATGCCGATAAGGAAGGATTTTTGCGTTCCGAGACATCACTTATTCAAACTATAGGGCGAGCAGCCCGCAATGTAAACGGACAGGTTATAATGTATGCAGATAATATAACCGATTCTATGAAACGTGCAATAGATGAGACAAACAGGAGGCGTGATATGCAGATAGCTTACAATAAAGCCCATGGTATAACGCCAAAGACTATAACAAAGGATATTCATGATATCATAGAAGTTACAAAAGTTGCGGAAGCCGGGACAGGCTATGTGTCTGATAAAGCTATATCTATAAAAGATAGGGAAAAAATTATAAGTAATTTGGAAAAGGAGATGCAAAAGGCTGCTAAAGGGTTGGAGTTTGAGAAAGCTGCAAAGCTTAGAGATGAGATATATAGACTTAGGGAGGAGCTGAATATATAGTAAGATATGAGTAGCGATGAAATTTATATAAAGGGTGCAAGGGAGCACAATTTAAAGAATATAGATGTAAAGATCCCTAGGGACAAGTTAGTGGTGGTAACTGGATTAAGTGGTTCCGGAAAGTCATCACTCGCATTCGATACCTTATATGCAGAAGGACAAAGGAGATATGTAGAATCTTTGTCATCATATGCGAGGCAGTTTTTGGGGCTTATGGAAAAACCAGATGTGGATTATATAGAAGGGTTATCTCCCGCCATATCAATAGACCAAAAGACTACCAGCCGTAATCCACGTTCTACCGTAGGTACGGTAACCGAGATATACGATTATTTAAGGCTGTTATTTGCTCGCATAGGCATACCTCATTGTCCTAAATGTGGGCGGGAGATACAGCAGCAAACGGTTGACCAGATGGTTGATAATGTGATGGAATTTCCTGAGCGTACCAAGATACAGGTGTTGGCTCCTATAGTCCGGGGTCGGAAAGGTGAACATATAAAGCTGTTGGGTGATATAAAGAAACAGGGGTTTGTAAGGGTCAGGATAGATGGGAATATGTATGATATGGGTGAAGATATAACAATTGAGAAAAACAAAAAACACAATATCGATATAGTGGTGGATAGGCTTATAGTAAAGCCAGATATGGGAAAAAGGCTGGCAGATTCAATAGAAACGGTATTGGAATTAACCGACGGATTGGTAACGATAAATATATTGGATGAAGATAGGGATATAATATTTAGTTCAAACTATGCCTGCCCCGATTGTGGGATAAGTATGGAGGAACTTAGCCCGAGAATGTTTTCATTTAATAGTCCATTTGGTGCCTGTGATAATTGTAATGGATTAGGTGTGCTGATGGAGATAGACCCTGATCTTATCATTCCAAATAGATCACTTACATTATCAGAAGGTGCTATAAGCGCTCCAGGGTGGAATACTATAAATGGGGATACAATAGCTAGTGCATATTTAGCTGCCCTATCTAAACGTTATGGATTTGGATTGAATACTCCGATTGAGGATTTGGATCCTAAGGTGGTGGATATAATTCTTTATGGGACAGGGGATGATGCTCCTATAAAAGTGGAATATGAAAGCAGATTTCGTTCAGGAACTTTTATATCTACTTTTGAGGGTATAATACCAAATCTTCAAAGGCGGTATGCAAAGACCCAGTCTGAGTCTAGTCGTGAAGAAATAGAGGGTCTTATGAGCAACAAATCATGTCCCAAATGTGGTGGCGCTAGATTAAGACCTGAAGCATTGGCAGTAACTATAGGCGGCAAAAGCATACAGGATATAACGGATATGAATATAGGCGAAGCATTGAATTTCTTTAGAGAATTGAATCTAAATACGAAAGAAGAGATGATAGCCCATCAAATACTTAAGGAGTTAAGGGCAAGATTGGGTTTTTTAGTAGATGTAGGTCTTGATTATCTTACCCTTTCAAGGGCAGCAGGTACCCTTTCAGGTGGTGAGGCACAGCGAATAAGGCTTGCAACCCAGATTGGCTCGGGACTTATGGGTGTATTATATATTTTAGATGAACCTAGCATAGGTCTCCATCAACGGGATAATGCCCGTCTAATAAAAACGCTTAAAAATCTTAGAAATCTCGGCAATACTTTAATAGTGGTAGAGCACGATGAGGATACCATGCTGTCAGCAGATTATCTAATTGATGTGGGGCCAGGGGCTGGTGCCCATGGTGGGAAAATAGTGGCTGCCGGAACCCCAAAAGAGGTAATGGATGATGAACATTCAATAACTGGTCAATATCTAAGTGGCAGATTGCGAATAGATATTCCAAAAAAGCGTAAAAAACCAGATGAAAAGTGGCTTGAAGTAGTGGGTGCTAAAGAGAATAACTTGAAAAATATAAATGTAAAGATACCGCTAGGTGTTATGACCGCCATAACTGGTGTTTCTGGCTCTGGAAAGAGTACTCTTATAAATGAAATACTTTATAAAGCGTTAGCTAGGGATTTAAACCGGGCAAGTATAAAACCTGGACAGCATAGAAAGATAAAGGGCATAGAATATCTTGATAAGGTAGTAAATATAGATCAGTCTCCCATAGGCAGAACCCCAAGATCTAATCCCGCTACCTATACTGGTGCATTTGATGGCATACGGGAGTTATTTTCCATGACCAATGAGGCTAAAATGCGGGGCTACAAAAGTGGCAGATTTAGTTTTAATGTAAAAGGCGGGAGATGTGAAGCTTGTAGAGGCGATGGTATAATAAAAATTGAAATGCATTTTCTACCAGATGTATATGTGCCTTGTGAGGTATGTAAGGGAAAACGATATAATAGGGAAACTTTGGAGGTCAAGTACAAAGATAAAAATATATCCGATGTGTTGGATATGACTGTGGAAGAGGCTTTAGAGTTTTTTAAAAATATACCTAAGCTAAAAAGAAAACTGCAGACATTGTATGATGTGGGTCTTGGATATATAAAATTGGGTCAGCCTTCTACTACTTTGTCAGGTGGTGAGGCACAAAGGGTAAAGCTAGCTACTGAGCTGAGTAGAAGGAGTACCGGTAAGACACTTTATATATTAGATGAACCTACAACTGGGCTTCATACTGCAGATGTGAGCAAACTTATAGATATATTAAAACGCCTTACCGAAGGTGGTAATACAGTTATAATAATAGAACATAATCTTGATGTCATAAAAACTGCAGATTATATAATTGATCTAGGTCCTGAGGGAGGGGATAGGGGAGGTACAGTAGTAGCTACTGGTACTCCCGAGGATATTGCGATGGTAGATAATAGTTACACCGGTCAGTTTTTAAAAAAGATATTGGAAAGGGGTTATTAAGGCTTCATAATATATTGGTAATTCTTAATGCTTCTTTATCGGGGATGTGCAGCAGAAATAGCTTCAATGTGGCTATTTCAGCGAGTGCATCCTCTTTGCCATTTTCTTTTGCTTTAACATATGATTCTACCTTTGCCAATGTAGACTCTATATTATCTATTTCTTGATGGTTTATTAGCATTTGCCATTTGTTCTTTACATTTTTCCATTCTTTGTGCATATCTTCCAATATGTTGGAGGCCATATCCCAGTTGTCATCTTTGATAGCAGCTTCAAGTTTATCTATATCTTTAGCCATAGATTCAGCATTGTTTTTTAGTGTCCATTGTGCCCACCAGGCAAATATTATGAATAGTATTAGGGCTAATATAACAGGTGTCATAACCTTCAATTTACCACTCCTTCCTTGGGCTGCATATGGAAAACGCCCGTGCTGTCTAGGTAGGCAAAAAAGACATCTTCTGGTTTTATATTTTGAGACTTTAATTGATCATATAACCAAGGTATGTCCAGATTAGCTGTTTTAAGGTTTTTATGTTGTATATGGCCATCCATTATTATAGTTAATGGAATAGCTTCATATTTGGTAGATATATTTAGATCTTCCGGCGTTACAGGACGTTTCTGTGATTTTGGTATGACATTTAATTGTCCTCCAGTTTCTAGAATGGCAAATTCTACATCAGAGACATTTGCCATATCCTTAGAACGGAGCTGCTCCAATAGGTCATTTAAATTATAACGAAGTTTCTCCAATTCCTTTTCTTTAATTTTTCCGTTTTCAATGACTATGTTTGGAGAACCACATATGAATGCCCTGAACTTTTCGCTTTTAAGGCTGAAGTATGACAGTGTAACTTGTGCAAGTGCCAAAGCTAATATTGGTACTAAACCATGGATAAAAGGGACTCCTACGTCTTGCATGGGTATGGCAGCAAGCTCTGCAATGAGTATGGTAATGACCAATTCAAAGGGCTGGAGCTGACCAATTTGTCTTTTACCCATTATTCGCATTACAAATACAACTACTATGTATAGGATCAATGAGCGTACAAAAATGTTTAGCATAAAATATACTCCTTTCTATAGTTATATTGCCAGAAAGGAATATATTTTATACAAAACAATTGTATAGAATATACCTAAAAAATTATAAGCAAAAGGTGCTTGACATTAAAAATAAATAGATGTAGAATAGTCCTAAACATTGATATGTTAATAAAAGGTGAAATTTGGGATTTTAGCTCAGATGGGAGAGCACTACATTCACATTGTAGGGGTCGCTGGTTCGAGTCCAGTAAGTCCCACCATACTAGTAAAATGTTTATAAAATGCGGTTTGCAAATGTTTTTGTAAACCGCATTTCTATTTATTTGACCGATTTCAATTTTGCAATATCATGCCAGTTACTTGCGGTTACGACTTCAATTTTAGATAAATCTTGTTTTACATCTGAAATGTTATCTTTTGTCAGGTTTATGATATTCATCATGTCGATATGTCTTTCAGCATTCTTTACTTCAAGGTCATCAAGCTTGTTTTGAATATTATGAACGGTAGTTTTTATGTCTGTAATATCATCTTTTATATTAGAGAGATCATTTCTCATACTATCTTGATTGCCAGATAAAGCCTTAATATCATTTCTCATACTATCTTGATTGTCAGATAAAGCCTTGATATCATTTCTCATACTATCTTGATTGTCAGATAAAGCCTTGATATCATTTCTCATACTATCTTGATTGTCAGATAAAGCCTTGATATCATTTCTCATACTATCTTGATTGTCAGATAAAGTCTTAATATCATTTCTCATATTATTTTGATTGTTAGATAAAGCCTTGATATCATTTCCCATACTATTTTGATTGCCAGATAAAGTTTTGATATCATTTCTCATGTTTTTAATTTCACTAAGTATCTGTTCTAGTATTTCTTTTTCCATAGTCTCACTCCTTTCTATTTTTAGAATGTTAATTAATAACGTATCCTCTAAATTAAATTCTAAAATAGTTTTTACGAAAGGTCAAGCTCAAAATCAAACAAGTTAGTGTATAATTTTCATGGGCATCGGGCATTAAATTCCAAAAAG
This sequence comes from Xylanivirga thermophila, assembly GCF_004138105.1. Classification (NCBI taxonomy): domain Bacteria; kingdom Bacillati; phylum Bacillota; class Clostridia; order Caldicoprobacterales; family Xylanivirgaceae; genus Xylanivirga; species Xylanivirga thermophila. Next base: position 94,842 of record NZ_RXHQ01000009.1, read on the forward strand.
AGGAAGACCCCACTAAGGGGTCTTCCATATGCATAGTCAATCCTATATAATGTAATCAACACCGAAAAACATTAAGGAGTG
>NZ_RXHQ01000010.1 GCF_004138105.1 Xylanivirga thermophila
TTTGGCTGGTTGAGGCCAGCTTTTTAGCTGGTTCCTCGTGTCACATGCAAGGTTATTTACTTACATGGAAAGGAATGGATACTTTAAGTCCAAATAATTTTAAAAGGAGATATTTAACATGAATTTCAAACCTATTGCTGGTATTGATGTGGGCAAGTTCTTTAGTGAGATGGCCATTCTTTCACCATCTAACAAAGTGGTTGCCCGAATGAAAATTAACCATGATTCCTATACTGATGTGAAAAGAGCCATTGAACTATTAAAAAAAGCGGAAAAGGACTTTGATTCAAGGCCCTCCATCGTCATGGAATCTACTGGGCACTATCACAAAATCCTTTTCCATTCACTTTGTAAGTTTGGATTTGAGGTCTCTATCATAAACCCCATCCAAACTGATTCTATCAAAAATATTGGAATAAGGAAAGTAAAAAATGATAAAATTGATGCCCAAAAAATTGCTCTGCTCCATAGATTTCAAGAATTAGAAACTACCAATATACCAAATGAAGATATTGAATGCCTAAAGAGCCTTTGTCGCCAGTACTATAAGCTAAGTGATGAGCTTACTGCCTATAAAAATAGACTTACAGGCATTGTTGATCAGCTTATGCTTAGCTTCAAGGATGTTTTCTCAAATATCTTTTCTAAAACCGCTATGGCTGTTTTAGAAGAGTATCCTACACCTACAACAATAATCAAGGCTGATAAGGATAAACTGGTTTCTATAATCAAAGGAAATTCCCGCAAAAGTCTTGAGTGGGCAACAGCAAAGTATGAATTACTAGTCCTCAAAGCGAAGGAGTTTGAGCCCTTAAGCGTTAATAATACTGCTAACGTAACAATGCTCACCGTTTATATCTCTATGGTTAAAAACCTCCAAGATAATCTTACTAACATCTTAAAGGCAATTCACCAATTAATTAACGATGACTTGTCAAAGGATGTGCCTGTAATATCCCCGACTCTTGAACTTCTTCAAAGTATCCCTGGCATAGGCTTTCTTACAGCTGCTACTATCATTGCTGAGATCGGTGATTTCTCAGCGTTCTCGAAAACCACAAAAGCTAGTTGCATACTTTGGAATTGATCCTTCAGTAATGCAATCTGGGGAATTCACTGGTACCCGTAACAAGATGTCTAAAAGGGGCTCAAGGCTGCTTAGGCGGGTACTCTATACTACGGCACTTGCCAATGTGCGAACTAAACGGAACAATGAGCCATGTAATCCTGTACTTATGGATTTCTATAAGAGAAAGTCACAGAGCAAGCCTAAAAAAGTAGCTTTAGGGGCAGTTATGCATAAACTTGTTTATATCATCTTTGCTGTTCTCAGGGATAGAAAACCTTTTGAACTACGTACTCCCGAAGAACATGCTAAGATGCTTACAAGAAAGCATACTGCAGCTTAGCAGT
>NZ_RXHQ01000011.1 GCF_004138105.1 Xylanivirga thermophila
ATCTTTTGACCAGCTATTTTTAATCAACGTCTCTTAGGTGGTCTCATTGCCATGTCATTTTTAAATTTTCTGCTGCAAGAAGGCCCTCAAGAAACTTTCAAAATTATTTTATAAAAGTACTTGACTTTAATTAACTGGTCTAATATTTATAGATATATGATGGGTGCCCTTTATCAAGCAAAAGCTTTTCACTTTTATGGTATATTACCGCTCTTTCTCCATCTAGTAACTTATATGCTACTTCATCTCTATTTATATTAACTTCGATTAACGTCCCGTGATAATTAATCCTAAAGCTATATCCGCTCCATCCTTCAGGAATATATGGATTAAAGTAAATAGCTCCATCCATAGTCCTCATACCAGCAAAACCATTTACAACACACATCCATGTACCGGCCATATTTGCAGCATGTATACCATCCTTGGTATTACCTTGGTAATCATCAAGATCCATACGGGCAGTGTCCATAAAATATTTATAGGCCTTTTCCCTATAGCCTATCTCATTTGCCATAATGCTAAAAACACAGGTAGACAAGGATGAATCATGGGTGGTAATCCTCTCATAATAATCATAGTTTACCTCTTTTTCTTGCTGCGTAAAATATTGTCCTAAAAGATACATGGCTAATACCAAATCTGCCTGTTTGCATACTTGATGCCTATATATGACAAGGGGATGATAGTGCAATAAAAGCGGATAGTTTTCCTTTGGAGTTTGTTCAAAATTCCATACTGCTTTTTGAAAAAAGCTATCATCCTGTGGATATAAGCCTGTTTTTTTATCCTTTGGGATATACATCCTATCCCCTTTTATTTTCCAATCCCCTATCTCCTTTTCATCAATATCGAGCTTTGTACATAAATTTCTATATACATCCTCCGCATTCTGTTTTAGCCATAGGGCCACTTCATGGGCATACCACAAATTTTCCCTAGCCATCATATTGGTATATACATTGTTATTTACAATAGCAGTATATTCATCTGGACCAGTTACCCCATTTATACAAAACTGATTACCCTTTTCAGGTATGAAATCGCCTAAATCAGCCCATAATATAGCTGTTTCAAATAACATCTCAGCCCCATATGATATAAGAAAATCCACATCTCCTGTAGCATCCATGTATTTTTTTATGGCAAGGGCAATATCTGCATTTATATGATACTGTGCTGTCCCGGCAGGATAATAAGGAGAACACTCTTCTCCCCCTATAGTTCGCCAAGGGAAAAGTGCACCTTTTTTATGCCCCATCTGCCGGGCACGCTCCCTAGCCTTATCCAATATACCATAACGATATACCAAAAGTTGACGGCTAATATCAGGATGATTATATATAAAAAAGGGCAGTATATAGGTTTCCGTATCCCAGAAATAATGTCCTTCATACCCTTCACCTGTAAGGCCTTTTGACGCTATATTGGTCTTCCCGTCACGTCCTGTTGATTGGAGAAGATGAAACATATTAAACCTTAGGCCCTGTTGAAGTGACATATCCCCATCTATGGATATATTGCTTCTATACCAGAACTTATCCAAATACTCTTCTTGCTCAGCACAAAGCCTTTCAAAGCCTAGATTCTCACCCTTTTCAAGTATATCATCTAAATGTGAAAGCATATCCTCCTCTTCAAAATCTAGGGAAGTAATATATGCTATATATTTGTTCAAAGATATAACCTGTCCTTTAAAAGCATCTATATTATATATCGAGCTAACCCATTCATCTTGTAACTCTTCATCCATAGAATAACTATTAGTATATTCCAAACTATTTTTCATGCCACATATGAGTTTGAAATCAGTATTTTGAGTGCTAGACGCAATATAACCATATCCTGAATGAATCTTCCTATCATATGCAATAAGGGATTTACCCTTTAGCCCAGATCCTATCCTAGGATCATTTTCTACAGTAAGATTTGAGACCGATGCATCCAATGCCGTAATCAAAGTAATCTTACCATCAAAATTAATGGGTATTATATCCAAATGAATAGCTGCCAGCTGTTTATGGGTAAAAGACACCAGCCTTTTGAATACAATTTTTACCTCCCGCCCCTTTGGTGAACGCCATGTGATATCACGTATCAATATGCCCTTTTTTAGATCCAATGTCCTTTTATACCCTACCAACTCTCCCCTTAGCATATCAAAGGGCTCATCATCTATATATATACGGATAACCTTGCCGTTTGTAACATTTAACATGGTCTGACCCTTTTCTGCATATCCATAGGCAACTTCTCCATAGGAAATAGTATATGTGTCATAAAATCCATTTATATAAGTACCTTCAAGGCTACTACCTTTAGGTCCGGTATAGCCTTCTTCAAAAGTGCCCCTCATTCCAATATATCCATTGCCTAAGGCAAAAATTGTCTCACCTATATAATTGCTGTCGACATCAAAATGATCTTGGCTAATAGACCATTCTTCAAACGGATATAAACTTTTATTATTTAACTGAGTCTTCTTCATGTAAACCCTCCTACTTTATGATTTTAATCCTGAAGTTGCAATGCCCTGTACATATTGTTTCTGGAATATTAGAAAAAATATAATAACTGGAATGGTAGTAAGTACTACTCCGGCCATAGTCAGATTTGTACGATCAAAGAATAGATCCTTAGTAGTATTCAATCCTACTGTTAATACATACATATCTTCCTTACTTACGAAAGTACTGGGTATCATATAGCTATTCCATGTCCCGGTAAAGGATATAATCATCATTGTAACCATTGCCGATTTTGATAGTGGCATTACAATTTTAAAGAATGCCCCAGCCTTTGTCAATCCGTCTATCCTAGCTGCCTCTAGAAGTTCATTGGGAATAGAAGCATAAAACTGCCTCATCAAAAATATATAAAGGCATTGATAGAGATATGGTACGGTAAGGGACGCAAAGCTATTTAGCCATCCTATCTTAGCCATCATTATATAAACTGGAATAAGGATCATCTGATACGGAACCATCATTGTCGCTAATACTATAAAAAATATAAATCTTTGGCCTTTGAATTTGAGCTTAGATAGGGCATAACCTGCCATGGTATTGGTAAAGCAATTACCTAAGAGAATGATAGCAGTCATTATGATTGTATTTCTATACCATTTACCAATGGGATAGTTTGTAATAAGGGTCTTATAATTATCCATGGTCATACGGTTAAAGCCCACAATCTTATCCACATCCTGTAACTCTAAAAAAGAGGTGTATAGTGCATAAACAAAAGGAAGGATAAATATAATAGAAAATAAGGCCAATATAATATATAATAAAACCTTTCTTATCTTAGATGACATTATACCTCCTCCTTTTCATCCAATAATTTCTTTTGCAATAAAGTGATAGCAAGTATAATAAGAAAGAACACTATTACAGAAGCACTGCCCAATCCCATATCTTCCGTATACCGAATTCCATGTTGATAAAAATACGTTAAAAGTGTGCTGGTAGCCCCAGCAGGGGAGCCCAATACTCCGTATCTTGAGATGGCAGCTACTTGATCGAATATTTGGAATGCATTTATGGTACCCACCGTTACTACAAAAAAGGTCACTGGTCTTAGCATAGGTACAGTAATGTTATGGAACCTCTGCCACCCATTAGCCCCATCTACAGTACTTGCCTCATATAATTCTTTTGGTATATCCTGCAAGCCTGCTAAATAAATAATCATAAAAAAGCCTACCTGCTGCCAAATATACAATATGATCACAAAAGGCAAGGCCAGATTAACATTAGCAGTCCACGTTTCATTTGGCAGTTTAAAAACAGTCGATAAAACCCTAGTTATTAGATGATCCTGTCTAAAAAGGATCATAAAAACTGTAGCAGCAGCAATTCCAGAGGTGATATTTGGCATTACATATACTGTTCGGAAAAAGCCCTGTCCCTTAATGTCTTTATTCAAGGCACCTGCCAATAATAAAGCAATAATAGTCTGAACAGGTACTGCTATAAGAACAATTTGTACTGAATGCCATAATGCCTTATAAAATTCCGGATTGTTTTGAAACAAATTTTTGTAGTTTTCAAGCCCTACAAATTTAGCATTATCAGGATTTAAAAAGTCAAAACTCTGAAAGCTTAATGAAAACGACTGAATAAAAGGATACAAAAACCAGCTAATCCACAATATTAAGAATGGAGCTGAAAAAAGCCAACCAACAAAGCTATCTGAGTCTAACATATCCCTTTTTTGTTTTTGTACATTTTGCATTCTGGCACCTCCTATATCAAAATCAAACTCCTAAAGCAAATGTAGGGGAGACTCCCGCCTCCCCTATCTATAACCTACTTGTTAAACTTTTCTTGGATTTCGTCTAGATAATCCTTTACTTCACGATTGCTATTGTTGAATATTAAATCATCAACGGCATTGACCAGGGCATCATTGAACTTCTTGGTATCGGCAGGATATCCAAAGTCCTTAGCATACTCTACCATAGGCTGCACTGCTTTGGTCTGAGGATTTACCTCATAATACTGATCCGACAGCTCTGGAATAGCAGGATTTATACCTACGCCTTCCATCAACTTCTTCTGTGCTTCTTCTCGAGTTAGATATGCCGCAGCTTTAACAGCCGCTACTTTATCCTGGGCATCCTTCATCACTACCATAGCATCTGAATGCATGGTACAACCTTTCGTTGTGCCCTCAGGCATGGGGAGTATTTCATAATTGATATCAGGAGCCGCTTCTTTCAGATAGCCTATATACCACCAACCACCTGTTGTCATGGCACCTTTTTTGTTTGCAAACACTTCACCATCCCAACCGAAACCTGCTTGTTTCGGAGAGATAGCCAATCCTTCTTTATACATATCTACTATAAATTCAATAGCCTTTACATTGCCTTCAGAATTTATTGTTTTGCCGTTTCCCCAGCCGCCTCCAAATGACAATGCATAATTTGTTATATGATATTCATGATCATTTATTACAATACCTTTTACCCCATCTTTAGTAAGTGCTTTAGCAGCCTCTTTTACTTCATCCCAAGTCTTTGGATATTCTTTAAGACCTGCTGCATCCCACATATCCTTGTTTACTATGAACATGGCGGGAGCTACACTAAGGGGCAACCCATAAATCTTATCATCTACAGTCCATATGCCTTTTGCAGAATCACCATATATACCCAAATCTATATTTGCTTCTTTTACAGCATCATCTATTGGAACTAGCATACCCTTTGCTACATATTCATAATATCCCTCATTAGTCAGTTTTACTATATCAGGTGCTGTTTTTGCAGCTACCTCTGCAGGTAACTTGTTCCAGAACGTCTCACTATCGGGATATGCCTGGACTTCAATCTTTAGTCCCGGATATACCTCTTCGCTATTCTTTGCATTTTCCTTTTGAATATCTAATTCAGCTTGAGAACCCCATAATCCATAGCGTATAGTAATATCCTTTGATTCTTCCTTCTCTTCTTCTTTTTTCTCATCCTTCTCATCAGATGTTTTATCTCCATTTTGAGTATTATCTTGTGATACATCAGCTTGTTTATTGTCCTCATTTTTGCCACAACCGGTCATTGCCAAAACCAGTAACATACATAAGGCCAGCACTAATGAAACAACTCTAAAAGATCTTTTCATTTTTTCTCCTCCCTATCATAACCAATATTATTTGTTAGGTTTATAATATCAAACCTGAATTATAAAGGAAATTAAGCACTTTGCATTTTATTTAATATTTTTATACTTTTAAATGCATATACTTTTTTCTTTAATAAAATTGCACTTTCTTTATTATAATTGCATATACTGTTGTCTATATTGGGTGGGTGACATGCCAATGTATTTGTTGAATACAATATTAAAATGTACTGCACTTTTAAATCCTACCATCGTGGATACTTCATATACTTTAAGCTCTGGATCTTTCAAAAGTTGCTTTGCCTTTTCAATCCTAAATTCATTTATATAGTCAAACAATCCCTGATTCATCTCTTCCTTGAATAATCGGCTAATATAGGAAGGGCTAATATTTAGATTATCAGATAGTGCATTGAGGGAAATATCCTTATTATAGTTATCAGATATATAGCGAATGGCCTTTTTTATCAAATAATTGGACGTCTGATTTTTATTAAGATTGTCCCGGTTGCATATATAATTTCCTATAATTGAGTCAAATGTATCGTTTAGATCTTTAAGGGTTTCACATTGATTTATCCTGTCCATCTCCTGAAGACTGGAAGAGCTGTCTTTGATTAAAAATATAAAACCATTAAATATCCTTTTTACCTTCTCCTCTGACAATGCCTTTGTATCCTGCAATAAATCCGTTAATGCCATAAGATGGGACTTAAAGCTATCCATATCATTACGTACTATATAGGCCTTTAATTCTTCTACCGCCCCATCTATTTTCTTTATCTTCCCATCATCTCTATTTTTAATTTCACCATATCTCACCACACTACTGCCCTGGGCATAAAAATTGAGGTTATGGGCTTTATAGGCCTGCATAAAAGCCATATGGATGTTTTCATAATTATTTACAATATCACTTATGCCTATATACAACTCTATATCAAGAAATTTTTTCAATGCATCCTTCACTAATCTAGAAATTTCATCTAAACGTGAGAGCATTTTTTGTTGGCTTACAATATTATTAAACCCGATTAATATAACATATAGATTTCTATCATAGTGCAGAATCTGGATATCTTCATAATTTGAAAGAACCTCTCCCAAGATATTTATAATGGATGATTCTAAAATTTTTGTATCAGAATCTTTATAGCGCTGTTTAATCCTATGGTAATTGGATACTGAAAATACTAAGCAGCTAAAACAAGGACCTTTTATACCAATATTCTGCTTGTTATATGCTTCTCCATCTATCAATCGTCTTATACTATCCTCCATTAAAGTCTTGTCAGTTAAAAAATAGCTTAATTGTGCATCATCTCTTATCTCTTTTAATATCTCTATAATATCCTCAGAACGCATTCTAGGTTTGTGTATATACTCCAATGCCCCTAACTTCATTGCCTCCTTGACCAATTCAAAATCGTCAAAACTACTTAGTATAATAACTTTTCCCTTTAGATTTTCATCCTTCATGCGTTTCATTACATCGATACCACTCATGCCGGGCATCTTTATATCTAAAAAAATTATATCAGGCTCTAAATAACGGATCTGCTCCAATGCTTGAACACCATTTTCTGCTTCACCTACTATTTCCATACCATACTGCTGCCAGTCAATTGAGGATTTTAATCCTACCCTTACCAACAACTCATCATCCACTATAAGAATTTTCATATCTATATATCACCTCCATTAGTACGTTCATCAAATTTAATAGCTGGGGTAGCAATAGTAACAAGCGTTCCCCATCCCTTTTCACTTCGAATAGATAAGCCATGGGTCTCTCCAAAGTGTAGCTTTAATCTTTTATTAATATTGGGAATACCAATAGAATTAAAACGATTTTTTCGCTTTTCTTCATTTTTTTGCAGGATGGACTCTATGTCCTCCTTTTCCATACCCACACCATTATCCTGTATTTTAAATATTATTTGATCTTCCCATTTATATATAGATATATATATTAGCCCCCTCTCTTTAAGGCCTTCAAATCCATGAAATACCGCATTTTCTATAATAGGTTGTAATAGGAATTTAAGAGTCTTATACTGATAGACCTCTTCTTGAATATCATACTCTATAGCAAACTTATTATAGTATCGAAGATTCAATATGGCAATATAATCTTCTATAAACTGCATCTCCTCTTTAATGGAAACAAAATCTCCTTCCTTTCGAAAAGTATAGTAAAGTAAAGAGGTTAAATTTTCTAAAGCATTCTCTATTCCCGTAACTCCCTGCATATGTGCCATCCACTTGATTACATTTATAGTATTGTATAAAAAGTGAGGGTTTATTTGACTTTGGAGAGCTAGCATTTCCACATCCCTCTTTTCCGCTTCCTGTTCATAAATTCTACGTATCAATTCCTTTATCTCATTGAGCATTTTTTGCGCCGTCATGCTTATTTCCCCAACTTCTCCACCCTTTATATCTATATCAATATCCAAGTTTCCCGCACCTACCTGTCGCATCTTTTCATTCAATTGATTCAATGGACCTGTGATACTAGTAGCAATCCAAACTGCGGCAATGATTGAAAGAATAATGACTAAAAACGTACTTATAAAAGTTATGCGCCACATATATTGTTTATATGATAACAGCTGTTCTTTAGGTATAATAGTGATTCCAGTCCAACTAGATATGCCAGATACGGAAGAGATCAAATAGTTAGTCATTCCAGATATAGTCTGAGTCTTAATAGATTTATTTAAAAATTTTTCATTATCATTCAAGACCTCATGAATATCAATATCTAATTCATTGGAAAAATCACTATATATGATTCGGGACTTTTCATCTATTAAATAGAATCGGCTCCCAGACGTACTTTTTGTATCCATCCATAAGTGTTCTAGGTTTTCTGCTTTTACATTTATAACTATAACCCCTAAATCCTCCTTTGAATAAGGATCTTTTATAAGTCTACCTATAGATATGACGTAATCTTCCTTTGCGCTCATCTGATAATCCCTATGGATACCTACTATATGACCTGCACCTTCCTTATCAATGATCTCTTTAAACCAATCTTCAGCACTAGGATTATAAGCACTATTTACATAATCTGTTGGTGAGCGTCCGCTAATATCCCAGCCATCCATACGATAAAGGACACTAGAATCAATCGCATTTGAAAATGAGTTGATCTTTTCATATAAAAAATTATTGACTTTTGCAAAGTCCTTTTTTCTCTCATAAACTGGATTTTCTACCTTGGTATAATCCTTGGCAAGAATACTTCTTATTTCAGCATCTGAAATGGGATACTCGGAAAGCTTTATTATCATTCCCAAAAATGTATCCAAATTCTTAATAATCTGCTCGCTATTTTGTACTGCTGATTTTTCAGCTGTTTCCTTTATTACCTTTGAACTTATCTGGGTAAATACTGTTCCTAGCACTATTGCTGGGACAACAATAAAACATACAAAAGCAGTGATTAACTTTTTTCTTAAAGGTAAATCAGAGAACATACTTATCCATTTTTTCACAGTATATAATCAACTCCCCAAATCCTATTATAATCATAAGATATATGAGTATTATCTTACAAACAGAATATCAATTTTAATATAATATTTCAATAAAAAAATCTCCCACTTCTAAAGTAGGAGATTTAGTAATGTTAGCCTAAATCAATGTCAGCGGCTACTTTTTGCATACCCTTTATTGTTTCTTCTATTACCTCATTTAAATCCATGGCCAGCATTTCAGCACCTTCTTTGATTATTTCCCTGTTCACACCTGCAGCAAAACTCTTCTGCTTCCATTTTTTCTTAACTGATTTTACTCCAAGATCCGCTATACTCTTACTAGGGCGCATAAGGGCAGTAGCTGTAATAAGACCCGTAAGTTCATCTATTGTATAGAGCACCTTCTCCATCTTATCAACTGGTTCAACATCTGTACATATCTTCCAGCCATGACTCTCTATGGCATGAATATACTCTTCAGGCCAGTTTTCTCCTTCCAATATCTCACGAGTCTTTTTACAATGTTCATCAGGATACATTTCATAATCAAGATCATGCACTAGCCCTATGATGCGCCATTTTTGAGTATCCGTTTCTCCAAATAGCTCTGCAAAATGTAGCATTACAGATTCAACTGCCAATGCATGTTTTATCAGTCCTTCCGTTTTATTATAATCAGTAAGTAATTTATATGCCTGCTCCCTAGTAGGTACAATATTAGCCATAAATAAGTCCTCCTCTGCTTATCTTAATAAAGTAGAAAATGATATCTTCCTTCCTTCATTAAATGATGCATAAGCACCTTCCATAAGTTGTGTAAGCTCCATCCCTTCATTCAAACCAAATTCTATATGTTCACCTTTTGTTATTGCAGCTATCCACTGTTCGATTGGCATGGGCAAAGCCTTGGGCAGCTCATCTTTATCCACCCATCTCGTACCCACATCCTCCCTTGTAGATGATATATAGACCCTATCTTCTGGCCCTCCAATAATAAGCACTCCTTGAGTACCATATATTTCCAACCACGGCATACTGTTTGTGGATACAAATCCCGTTTCAACTATGCCAATAGCCTTGTTTTTAAATTCTATTACACTTACAGCATTATCCTCTACAGGCTTTTCAGTAAAGCTATTAAATACCGATGAGATGGACACAGGTTCTCCCAACAACCATCGAGACAAATACATTGGATGGGCTCCTAGATCCATCATAGCCCCGCCTCCACATAAAGCTGCATTATAGAAATAATCAGGAAGCCAATTTGCTATGGCACCATTGTGTGCATTACGTATTCTAAGAAGAGTAATATCTCCTATGAGTTTTTCAGATACTACCCTCTTGGCAAATAAGTTAGCAGGAAATGTCCTTTGGGGAAAAGATATGCAAAATTTGACTTTTCCATTCTCTACGGCATCTTTTATCTCTATACATTCCTTTACAGTAGGTGCCATAACCTTTTCAGTAAAAATATGCTTCCCCTTATTAGCTGCAGATACAATGACCTCCCTATGCATACTGGTGGGAGTATTAACTACTACAGCATCTATATCAGTCCTTGACAAAAGTTTTTCAAGATCCGGTTCAAAATCCACCCCTATTTCATCAGCCCATCTTTTCCCTCGTTTTGAGTCTTCATCCCATACAGCTACAATTTCGGCTTCATCATTTTTCATTATCTGTTTTGCATAATCATCTGCATGTACATGCCATCTACTAAGCATAGCTACCCTAATCATCTACTATTCCCCCAATCATATTTTAATCAAATTTAAACTGTGGTAACCACTCTTTATTAGCTGCAAACATCTCATCTACCATTTCCCGTATTTCATTTAAGCTAAGCACTGCTGAAGTCAGTGGATCCATACATATGGCATGAAATATCTTTTTCTTATTTCCTTCCATCGCTCCCTCCACAGCCAGCTCCTCACACTGAGCATTAACTCCAGTTAATGCAGCAAGATGCCTTGGAAGGGCACCTACGTATATGGGATCAAATCCCCTTTTAGAGGCCAATACAGGTACCTCAACACAACATCCATACGGCAAGTTGTCTATAAGACCAAAGTTACGCACATTTCCATTAAATTTAAATAAAGTACCATCGCCTATTATGGCATTTAATATCCCTGCAGCATATTCCTTGCCTCTGTTCAAATCTATATCATTTTTCTCAAGCCATTCTTCTATATCTACCTTCCAGGTATGTTCTCTCTTTAGATATTCTTTTAGAATGTAGGCATACTCACCTGGATTCCATCCTGTACCACTAGTACAATATTCTTCAATAAGATCCTGACGTTTTCTAAACCATGGATTATATTCTGAATTATGTCCACTTGACTCAGTTACATAGTAATCTAGGTTCAAAAACATCTCGTTTCGTACCTGCTCCTGATTGTATATATTTTTATCAGACATTATCGCCTTCTTTATATATGGATACGCATCCTTGCCCTTCCATTTAAAATCCAAATACCACGCTTGATGGTTTATACCGGCGCATAGATATGTAATATCATCCATTGAGGCACCAATCCATCCTGCTAACATTTCTGCCGTTCCCTGTACACTATGGCATAGACCAGTAACCTTCACATCTGTCTCCCCCTGCATAGCTCTACACAGCATGGCCATGGGATTGGTATAATTAAGTACTGTGGCATTTGGACAATACCTTTCAATATCCCTACATATATCAAGCATGACTGGAATAGTACGCAAAGCCCTGAATATTCCAGCTGGCCCTCTAGTATCACCTACATTTATATCTACTCCATATTTCTTCGGTATTTCAATATCATGGCGCCATACCTGCACACCACCCTGCAATATGGTTATAATAACGCCATCTGCACCGTCTAGTACCTCCGCCCTATTGGTCGTCGCAATTACATTTGCACCATAAGCTCCCGCCTTTATAATCTTTTCCACCGCTTGCCTGCTGTAATCCAGTCGCTCTGGATCTATGTCCATAAGTGCTATGGTACAATCAGCAAAAGCCGGATAGGATAATATATCCCTCACCAAATTACGGGTAAAGTCAAAACTTCCCGCTCCTATAAAGGCAATCTTTTTCATGATAATCTCCTTTCATACTTTCACACACATCTAACCTATTTAAAGTTTTTCTCCTATAGGAAAGCTATATAGGTTAAAAAAAATAGTAGTAGCATAATAATACTACTACTTTACAATAATTGTATCAATTTGTATAAGGAGTGTCAATCTGATTTTATGGTAATAATTCTCTTAAAACCTTTGCATCTTCTATAAATTGCTCAGGCCTATCATCCTTCACAAACTCCATCAGTATAAATCTATCCTTCGGCAGATCAGATAATATATCAATGTATTTTCTCCATTCGTCTGCCCCTTCTGCCAAAGGCATACGCTCTACTCCATGCCAATGAAATATGTGTACATTTTGGAGCCAAGGAAGTATATTTTTTAATCCTTCCAATCTATATTCTATAGATGTACCCACAGGTGGTTGCCAATAGGAATACATATTATCATGATCTACTTCCTGCATCAATTTTACAGCAGACTCATTTGTATCTGTCAAGGTGTTTCCATGGAATTCATATGCCACCTTTATTCCCTCTTTTTTGGCAAGATCGGCTATTCTTATGGAGTCCTCTATTACCTTCTCCCGCCAGTACATATCCCCATCTTTTGAGCCTTTGTTACCTGCCCATACCCTTATACATTCTGTTTTCAGGGTACAAGCAGTATCAAGTACCGCATTAAAGGATGGATTTTTATCCCCTTCATCCAAACCTACTCTATAATATGAACCGTAGGCACAAATGGAGATACCTGTATCTTCTGACATCTTCCTAACCTCGTCAGCCCTTCTTATATCCCCATGGGGTACATGAACATCTCCCCCCCATTCTACAGATTCTAAGCCGGCTTTTGATATTAACTTCACTATCTCCTCTGGAGATAATTGTCTAAAACTTACAGATACCAAACCAGTATGAAGCATGTTTAAAACCTCCCTATGCCAATATTTGAGCCTTTTGCCGCGTTATTTGCCACTTTAAATCCTGCCCATCTATGAAACGCTGTAGCTCCTCCACCATATACCTGCCCATACGCCTACATTCATTATTGAGTGATCCGGCAATATGGGGGGTGAGCACCACATTGGACAATGTATACAGTGGTGAACCTTCTACCGGAGGCTCTGGATAGGTAACATCTAATAATGCAAATATATCAGGCCTCTTTTTAAGTACCTCTATCATTTCATCTTCCTTTACTATAGCGCCTCTAGAGGTGTTTATAAAGGTAGAATACTCCTTCATCTCAGAAAAATGTCTACCCGTTATCATGCCTTCCGTCTCTTTCAGCCAGGGTGTATGCAAGGATACTACATCGGATTGTTTAAATATATCATCTAGGGATACCAGTTTAACGCCTAGTTTTTCCGCATCTAGTCCTGATACATATGGATCATATGCTATTATATCCACATCAAAGGGCTTTAAAAGCTCGCATACCCGTCTACCTATCATACCTAAGGATATAAGTCCTACAGTACTCCCATATGCCCCGGGCATATATTGCTTTATGGCATGTCTTTTTTGTTCCTTTGCATAGAGCACATAATACCAGCCCCTCTTTAATGAAAAGAGTATCTGCGATAGTGTATACTCCGACACGGGAATAGCATTTGCTGCATAGGCACTAGTTATAACTATATCCCTATCCCAAAATGCATCCGTTACAATATGCTTTATTGAGCCTGCACCATAGAATACCGCCTTAAGATTGGGAGCTGCGTTCATAAACTCATCATCAAGCTTTGGAGCTCCCCAGCCAGAAAATATCACATCTATATCCTTGAGAACTGATAAATTTTCTCCAATCGTCTTTTCAGTGTATAAAGGCCCACATATATCTACCAATTTCTCTATATCTCGTCTCTCATCTGGTCCATATATAACATTGAAAGATTTTTCATCTAATATATATAATCCCTTTAGCAAATTTGCCATCTCCTTTTCTATCGCTTTACACCACCTGATTTATCCCCGCTCATAAGCTTTTCTATCTCTTCTACACTTACCCAGTTTATATCCCCTTCAATAGTGTGCTTTAGGGCACATGACGCCCCGCCAAAGTTTAGGGCATATGCATCTTCCATGCCATTTGCAAGTCCATATATAAGCCCAGCTGCAAATGCATCTCCACTGCCTACCCGATCCACTACATGGATACTGTATCTAGGGGAGATATATACCTTTTCTCCATCATATAATGCCGACCACCATATGGTATCAAGGGCCGATACGGTACGCCTGTAGGTAATAGCTACCTTTTGACATCCAAACCTCTCCATGATCTTACTACCTATATCCTCTACAGACCTCTCATCAAATCCATCTTCCATACTATAGGGAGATGTTATATTAAATAATTCTTTGGCATGCTGCTCATTTATAATGCACACATCTACATATCTGAGTAGCTTAGATAAAACTTCTCCCGCTCTATTCTTATCCCATAGCTTACTCCTATAGTTTACATCACAGCTTACAGTTATGCCCATCTCTTTTGCCATTTTACATGCATCCATTGTGATATCCAGGGTATTATCGCTTAAGGCGGGAGTTATACCTGTAAAATGAAACCACGAAGCATCTTTAAATATCTCTCCCCAGTTAAAATCCTCCTGTTTTGCTCCTGCTATTGACGAATTGGCCCTGTCATATACTACATCGGATGATCTCATGGCAGCGCCCCGCTCTAAAAAGTAAAGTCCCATTCTGTCACCGCCTAATACTATATCATCTGTACACACACCTATGGAACGAAGATGATCTATGGCACCCCGGGCTATAGATGTAGGCGGGAGCTTTGTTATAAAGGAGGCATTTTTACCCCATCTGGCTAGACTCGCAGCTACATTAGCTTCAGCCCCGCCAAATTGCATTTCCAACGTTCTTGCCTGCTCAAGCCTTTGGTATCCCGGCGGTGTAAGCCTAAGCATTATCTCTCCAAACGTTACTATATTGCCCTTCATCTTATTACCACCCCTTTTAACGTATTATCCTACCCTCTCTGTAGTCATTCCAGACATTTTCAAACCAACCGTCCCCCTTGGGAATAGGACGTACATCTTCCCAGTTTACACTACATTTAAGACCGCCTTCTGTATTAAGCACAATTTCACATGCCTTACCAGATAGATTGCCGTCATCAAGGGTAAACTTAAATACATCTGGCAATCCTTCAATAGGCAGTCCACCTTCATCATCCTGAACAAGATATGATCCCCTGCTTTTCCCACCTTTTTGCATATATGCCTTAATGGCATTTAAGTATACAAATTGGGAAATAAGTATATCACGATTTCTAAAGACATGGGGTAGTTCATATATAGAAGATAACTTAGCATGATCTACTAAATTTTCTATATCATGCAGACACTCATCTATTGCTTTTCTACATCCTTCGATTGAACGTATATGGGCACCTGCCCTGGTCATCCTGCGCTGTGCCTTTATACGCCTATCTATTACATTGGATTCTTTGCCAATACTGTTCTTAAATCCATATGCCAAGTCTACTTTTTTTATTATTTGATCCAATGCCTCATCTAAAAATGCATCTACCTTTACAGGCGGTGCTGCATAATTTGCCATTATATACTGGGCTGCCCTTAGGCTTCCCACCTGAGTAGAGTTAAGGGCCGTACCTCCAGGTCGGTAGATACCAAATGTGCCATTTACCTCACCTACCGGGAAGAAATGCTTTAAATTGCTTTCATACCATACATTTCCTGCAAGCCCCCCATTATTATGTTGTGCACATACTGCTATCTCAAGATATTCCCTAGTTATATCTATACCATTATTCTTATAGAGGTCTATAGCTGGCTGATTCATCTTGGCCAGCCTATCTATAGGTTTGCCAAAGAGGGCATTTGAATTTTTGAGATAATCATAGCTCTCCGAACCCAATAAAGAAAAATCCAATTCTTCTCCGCCACTTCCCCATCTGGGATTTCGAGTAAAGTCTAAAAACACCCTTCGACCCTTTATTTCCGTCTCATTATATACAAGTATATCTATAAGTGAGGAACCGTAGCCATCTATCTTCCTAGGATCGAATGGCCATTGATATCCCTTTAGAAAAATGGCATCTAACATATGCCCCGGGGTATCGAAATAATCATTTAAAAACTCCCGCTCATCATTCCCCTCCTGATCGGTAGAGATATATCTTGGTATAACCTGCTGGTATGTGCCTGATAAATTCCATCTAAATTTAGTAGATGCAATACCATATTGCCATTCAGTAAGATTTATACCCCGCGCTCCCGCCTCAAATGCTACGCCACTTCCACCAGTCTGACTCTCTGGATATACCGATGTAAAGTACATACCTGCAGGACCGCCCGTTGCATATATTATATTGGTACAATTGAATAGGGTAATGCCCATATTCGGATCATCAAGACTATCTGTATTCAAGGTTATAAGCCCTATTGCCTTCTTTCTATCTCCATCTGTCAATATGCCTATTACAAGGTAACCATCGAATATCTTTATACCCTTTTGTCTAACCTGTGCCTCTAGTTTTTCAGTCATATATTTTGAAGTAAGGGGACCTACCGATGTAGCACGCTGCCTTGGGTCATGGTCGGTCTTATAACCTACGTACTCTCCATATCTATTATGGGGAAATGGCACCCCAATATTTATAAGCTTATAAAAACACTGTGAAGATAAAGCTGCCTCAGTAAGGGCTATATCCCCATGCATGCAACCACCTTGGAACAATGTATTTGCCATATCATATACTGAATCTGGCTCACCCCCTGCAAGGGTCAATTTATAGTATGTCTGTTTGTCTGAGCCGGTATTTCTAGAGGTACCCATATTTACCCCTTCAGTTATTATTGCAATATCTCGCTGCCCAAGATTATAAAGACTATCAGCTCCATTAAAACCAGCTACGCCCGTACCTACCACCACTGTATTTAGGCTATAGACCTCAATATCCATTCCATGTATGTTTACAGTACATCTATCCATCCTATAACCTCCTTATATGGAACCCTCCATCTACATTTATAACTTCCCCAGTGGAAAAATTAAGTTTGTCTGAGCAAAATACCGACACAGCATTTGCTATGTCTTCAGGATATCCCCAACGCTTTATAGGGGTTAGTCCCTCTCCTATAAGCTTATCGTATTTATCCTTAACTACCGAAGTCATATCGGTATATATGATACCCGGGCGTACTTCGTATACATTTATGCCATACTCTGCCAACCTATCTGCAAAAAGCGTAGTTATCATGCTTATACCTGCCTTTGATATGCAGTATTCCCCCCTAGATGTAGAAGATGTATATGCAGACATGGATGATATATTCACTATCTTAGGCCTTATGCCTGGTATATCTTCTATTTCCTTTATCATTACATTTGCAACAAGTTGTGTAAAGAAGAAGGTACCTTTTAAGTTTATACCCAGTACAAAATCAATACTCTCCTCAGTAGTCTCCAGTATATCCATGCGTACCTTTGGAGCCACACCTGCATTGTTTACCAATACATCTATTCGTCCAAAATCATTCATCACCTTGCCTACAAATGCTTTCCTGTCATCACTATTTGTAATATCCCCTCTAAAATACATTACAGGTTGACCATTTTCCCTTATTGCATCCAAATTTTCATTTACCTTTTGCTCATCTAGTATGTCAAATACTGCTATGGCGTATCCTTCCTTTGAAAGCTGCCTGGCTATACCATTTCCTATACCCCTGGCTGCCCCCGTTACTATAGCAACTCTATTCTCTAACAATTAAATCACTCCTCAAAATTTATGATTTTTCCCCGGTAGACTTGCGTGCTACCAATTTCACATCCATAACATCTACCTTGGGCTGAATTTTTTCTTTACCCTCCATTACTTCAATCAATCTTTCCATAGCCCTAGCTCCCATCTGATACCAGGGTTGAGCCATGGTTGTGAGGGGAGGATTTATAAAAGCACTAAGCTCCAAGTCATCAAATCCCATAACCGATATGTCCCCGGGTACATCCAATCCAAAGTCCAATATCGCCCGTATAACACCGTAAGCCTTTGGATCACTAGTAGCAAATACAGCAGTAGGCATATTTTTTGATTTTAAAAGGTTCGATACTGTCTCATAGGCTTGGCTAGTTGACTCTATATCCTGTAAAATAAATTTATCATCTATTGAAATGCCTGCCTCCTCCATAGCATGTTTATAGCCCTTAAACCGATCCTTATAGAGTTTTAAACTGCTATCCCCATTTACTATGGCTATATCCTTATGGCCTAAGCCTATGAGATACTTTGTTGCTTTATATGCCGCACTAAAATTATCCACCACCACCGCATCTATCTCATCCTCTATATTTCTTATGAGGAGTACCACAGGTATTCCTTGATCCTTTAAATCCAGTATGTGATCGTCTGCCTTGCCAGCGGTAGCAAATATAAATCCATCTACCCATCTTTTTTTGAGCTTTTCTATATATTCTATTTCTACATTCAGCTGTTCATCTGTATTGCATAAAACAACGGTATATCCATGTTCCCTTGCAATATCCTCCACGCCCCTTGCTACTGCCGGAAATACAGGGTTTCTTATATTTGGCATTATAAGACC
This sequence comes from Xylanivirga thermophila, assembly GCF_004138105.1. Classification (NCBI taxonomy): domain Bacteria; kingdom Bacillati; phylum Bacillota; class Clostridia; order Caldicoprobacterales; family Xylanivirgaceae; genus Xylanivirga; species Xylanivirga thermophila. The sequence goes on from NZ_RXHQ01000011.1 coordinate 18,786, forward strand.
GATGGTATTGGTTTTCCCTTCCTTTAGGCTTTTGGCCAAAGGGTTTGGCTCATAATTTAATGCCTTTACAGCTGCAAATACCTTCTGTTTGGTGGCCTCATCTACGGGCACCTTGCCACTAAGTGCCCGAGATACGGTGCTAGCTGATACTCCCGCCATTTTGGCCACATCTTTTATTGTGCTCATATATGCTCCTTTACCTCATTCCCCTGCAGGCTTTTCTTACCTTCACTGACCTTTTTATATATAGGGGCATATACTTTAGCATCTTTTATAACACATCCTGTAGTACCATCATAGCGCATTATCTCAGTACATTTGCTACATGATATACAGCATTTTTTCCTATCCATCTCACCTTTTTCTATTATATCTCGAGCAAAGTTAGGATAAGCAAATGCCTGGCGTCCAAACCCTGCCATTTTAAACCATCCATCTTCTATTCCACCAGCAGCCACATATGGTGCTAGATCCCTTAGCCAACTGTACCCTGTGGATATAATGGGCATATCAGGCACTGCAGTTTGAACATCCTTTATTATATTTAAAAATCTGTCTATACCGTCTAATGGATGCTCTGGAGGTACATATGGTCCCATATCGTATGGACGACCTACATGGGGGTTATAGTATGGATTGCCTATTGTAATATTTATAAGTCTTACACCCCTGTCCTTAAGCATGCCTATAAGGCGTATGGGCTCCGTCAAATCAGGTTTATGGAAATCTTCTTTATCAACGCCCCAACCATATGGATATGGAATAGCATCATATGCGTTTAACCTAACGGTGATATCTATGCCATCTCCTAACCTGTCTTTTATCTTATCTACTATATTCAATAAAAATCGTGTTCTATTTTCAAAGCTTCCACCATATTTCCCTTCTCTGGTATGTGATGATAGAAGTTCTGACGAAAGATACCTATGACAGCTTTTTATATCAACTCCATCAAAACCTATCTCCTTTGCTAAAATCGCCCCTTCTACAAACTTATCCTCCAATTTTTCCAGCTCACCATCGGTGATTATGCGGTAATTAGGAGATAAAAACTTATCTAAATAAGGATTTTTAGTAGCAATTATGGGAGCTGGCTTATCATATGGTCTGCTATAGCGACCGGAATGGGTCATCTGAAGCACTGTATATGGCTTAAAGTCAGATCCAAATTCCTCTTTTGCTCTCCTATTGATAGTATCTACAAGTTTTTCAAAATCAGCCTTATTTTCTCTACTTATATAGAGCTGCCTAGGATTTGCACGACCATCAAACTGTACAGCGCTGGCCTCTACCCACAAAAGCCCTGCTCCACCCCTCGCAAATCTATCATAACGCCTGAGGGTAAGTTCGGATGGCTTGCCATCTGCTGTGCCATCACATCCTTCCATTGGGTGAATAGCCAATCTATTTGGTGCAATCTTTTCCCCTATAGGAAGGGATTTTCTTAATAGATCAAGATCATAAGATATTGGAATATTAAGTCCTCTGTCCTTAATATCCTGCTTCAGTTCGTCTAAGTTTTTATACCTAAAAGATGCGTGTTCCATTTCATCCTCCTACCTTTCTTGAAAACGTTTGTGCAATCGTTTGTATACATTATATATATTCTATACAGGATTTAAAAATCCTGCTTTTTAGAAAAAAATTATTCTTAAATAAGAAATAGAGGATATCTCTATTTAAGACATCCTCTATTTCTAACCTGATGCAATTTGTTATATGCTATCCCCTTCTTATCTGACTTATAAATACTCGATCATCAGCAAAAAGGCATATTAATATTCCTATTATCAATGACGGCAAACTTACCAATAGGCCAAATATCAATATAGATGTATCTAAAATCATCTTGCCATTTCTAGCACCTAATATCCCTATATTTCTAAACATCATAACAGACGAAAACATTTCTTAAAAATGGCATTGAAAAGGCTTAATTAGATAAGTCCTAATTAAGCCTTTTTGTATTATAATATATAATTTTCCTTTTTCATTGGTCTTGCATCCAATTCCTTCTTTTTCTCATCATAACCAGGACGTCCAAACATGGCATATGTGGCATTTTTCCCTTCCTCTACACCTGGCTGATCAAAGGCATTTATATTCAAGAGCTCACCCATAACAGCGGTTTGTACCTCTAAGAAGTATAATAGCTCCCCTATTGTAAAGGCATTTACCTCAGGCAAAGCTATGGTATTATTGAGCTTTTTAGACTTTAATAGGGCATATTCAGTAGCCATCTGCTCTGTCTTTATAAGCTCACCCATAGTATGACCACCTAAAAATGCAATAGAAGGAATATCTTCATACCCATGGGGGATATCCACATCGCATCTATACTTATCCACAGTTATAAAGGTAATCACCTTATCAAAAGGTCCCTCAGTATACAGCTGCACCTGAGAATGCTGATCCGTAACGCCTAATGCCTTAACGGGGGTTTGACCTACAAATACGTCCATACCCTGCTTATCCACACGCTTACCAAGGCTCTCTGCCCAAAGCTGTGCATACCAATCAGCCATATATTTTAGGGAATCAGCATATGGCATCATAACCGATACATTCTTGCCATTTTGCATTGCTATAAATTGAAGAGTAGCTGCTACGTAGGCAGGATTTTTAAGTACATCCTGATTTTTGCACATCTCATCCATATATGCAGCTCCCGCCAATAGACCTTCTATGTCTATACCGCACATTGCTGCAGGTAATAAACCTACGGGACATAGCTCAGAAAATCTACCGCCTACACCTGCTGGTATGTAAAAAGTCTTAAAGCCTTCAGCCTTTGCAATCTTTATAAGATTACCATTTTTTCTGTCAGTAGTGGTTATTATATGATCCTTATAGCCATCTCCTAGATTTTCTTTCAATATATCCTTTATTATCAAAAATTGTGACATGGTCTCAGATGTGCTACCAGACTTAGTAATAACATTGAACATGGTTTTTTTCACATCTATAATATCAAAAAGGGCAGTCATCCTTTCAGGATCCACATTATCCACTACGTAAAACTTAGGAAATCCACCTCTTTTTTCTTTGCTCAACTCGTTATAATGCAAATGGTTTAAAGCCTGTTGTACAGCTATAGGGCCTAATGCCGAACCTCCTATACCTAGCACTACAAATGCATCAAACTTTTCCTTTACCTCATTTGCAGTATCTAGTATATCCTTTACTACCTGATCCTGCGTATATGGAAGATCCATCCATTCTAACTCTCCATTAGCCCTCATCTGTCCTAGAGACAATGATGCACTTTTTAGTCTATCTTCCATCTCCTTTATCTGATCAAATGTTATACCTTGCTCAGGGCCTATAAATTCAGCCATCATATTGTTGAAATCAAAACGCAATTTCATGCCTTTTTTCCATGTATCATCTAAATATTTTTCCATGATCACACTCTCCTTATTACTTGCTATAGTTTAGATTTTATCACATTAGGATTTAAAATTCACCATAATATTATTTTCATACTATAGGATTCCCATTTATAGACCTCATCAAAATTTTTTAGCTAATGCCCTTAATGAATCACCATGCAGTCTATATATGGTCCATTCATCCATAGGTACTGCTCCCATATTTTTGTAAAATTTTATGGATGGTTCATTCCAATCAAGACAAACCCAATCCATTCTACCGCAATTTTTATCTACTGCAAGCTTGGCCATAAATGTAAACATCTCTTTCCCAAGGCCCTTACCCCGCATATGGGGCTTTACATATATATCCTCTATGTATAGTCCTGGTCTACCTACGAAGGTTGAAAAATTATAGAAAAATACTACGAATCCAACCGGCTCCCCATCATATTCCCCAATTATAGTCTCCGCTACTTTGCGCTTAAATAATGAATCCATTAAAGTTTCTTCAGTTGCAACAACTTCAGCCTCCATATTTTCATATGCTGCTATACCCTTTATAAATGATAATATAAGGGGTATATCCCCTTCGCATGCAAATCTTAGTTTAAAATTTTCTATATTGGTATCAATTACTTCATGCATATATGTCATCCCTTTCTAGATAAATAAAATATTCTCTATAGCAGCTCGTAAAAATCCTCTATATAATAATCTGCATTCTTTTTTATATCATCCTTTTGATACTCTGAATTCTTATCATATACGCCAATAACTTGCATACCAGCCTTTTTAGCACTTAAAACAGCAATATATATATCCTCAAATACTACGCATTTCATGGGGCTAACCCCCAATTTTTCAGCTGTTTTTACGTATATATCCGGAAAGCTCTTATCCTTGTTTATCTCATCAACCGTTGATATAGCATCAAAATATTCAAATATACCATTATTCTTCAATGCTATATCGACCAATGTACGACTCGAACTAGTAGCAAGACCTATTTTTATTCCTTTTTCACTTAGTGATTTAATATATTCACCGGCACCTGGTTTTAGTTTTATATGATGGGCATATTGGTCATATACCATTTCATGCCACTCTGTCATTATATCATCGATAGATTCATCCAAATTAAAGCGTTTTTTAAAATATACCGCTGAATCATAAAAAGTCATATGTCCTATGGCATTTGATAGATCCTCAGGCATTTTTATATTCCTTTTGTCCAAAAAATCCACATCCACCTTTTGCCATACACACATAGAATCTACTATCGTACCATCCATATCGAATATTGCCCCTCTAACATCCTTAATATTGCTCATCCTCCCTAGTTCTATTTTCGATTCTATATCACTAATTTATAATATAATAACACAATATAATATTGCAAACAACGGAAATACTTAGTGAATCATATTTGTAAATTTTAAATATTATATTGAAAATAATCCATATATAATTTATACTTTAATCTGCTAAGCATTTTTTGAATATTTTTGAAAACGGTTATTTGACGTGTAAAAATATAAAAATTCAATATACTATATACTTGAAAGGGGTGTAACTTTTGAAAAAAATTTCCATACCAGGCTTTAGAAACAATAGTAAGGGGAAAAAAATAGCTGCTACTATATATTATATATGGGCATTACTTTCATGTTTTTCAAGGGGATGGGGTTTTAGCATGGTGCTTTTATCTGCACCATTTATAATACTCTCATTTATAGATATCATAAAATTGAAAAAACATCATTTGCCAAATAAGACGGCAATTATATCATTCTTTACTGCAATGGCCGTTTTTGCATTTGGGACATTTTTAGTATATGAATCGTTTTTTCAAAAAGGAGTAACCAGTAATCTTCCTGGTATTATAGGAGACACAAAGGCGGGAGAAGTAGATTCCATTCCTGATATAACGACCGATCAACTAAAGGTACATTTTTTAAATGTTGGTCAAGCTGAAAGTATCCTGATTCAGCAAGGACAGCATGCAATGCTTATAGATGCAGGAAATTTGAGAAGCGGCAGATCAATAGTTGAATATATGAATAAAAATGGCATATATAAATTGGACTATGTAATAGCTACCCATCCTCATCTAGACCATATAGGTGGTATGCCAAAGGTAATACAGGATATGGATATAGATAAATTTATAGCACCTAAGGTCCCTCATAACTCCGGCACATACAAAAAAGTATTGACTAATTTAAACCGAAAAGGTATAAATGTGAACAAGCCTATAGTCGGCACAAGTTATGCTTTAGGTGACGCTACTTTTGAAGTGCTTGCACCAAATAATGATCCCTATGAATCATTAAATGATTATTCTGTGGTTATAAAGCTAAACTATAAGAATACATCCTTTCTATTTACAGGCGATGCACAATGGACTTCAGAACAGGAAATGCTAAAAAATGGAGTAAATTTAAATGCGGATGTGCTAAAAGTAGGACATCATGGAAGTCGTACATCTACTACAACATCGTTTTTAAAGGCGGTATCACCTAAATATGCAGTAATAAGTGCAGGCAGGAATAACCTCTTTGGACATCCTACCCTGTATACCGTTAAAAAGCTATTGGATTACGGAGTACATGTATACAGAACTGATAAATCAGGTACTATAGTTAGCGTATCAGATGGAGAAAAAATCATATTTAATGCTAAAGCAGAGCCCTACAGGCAAAATCGAGTAGTAAAAAACATAGCAGTATTTAGTGCTAAAATTAATCGAAAATTTGGGCAAATAAGTAGACTCTATGGTTGGAATAACAGATGGGTGATAAATTAAAGGCTTGAAGCATTTTGTTTCAAGCCTTTAATTTTTTAGATACTACTTTTACAGGATCTCCAAGGGATATACCTTGCAAACTGACATGACATTTTCGCCCTAATATATGTACTCCCGCCCTGCTTGCCTTATGAAGTTCTAATGCAAACACCTCATCTATATCAGTAGCAGCCTTTATGATGTCTATATCCTCTCTCTGGGCAACAAACAATAATGCAGCTTCTACTTCGCCCTGAATAGCAAATTTAGTAAGCTCCCTTACATGTTTTACGCCCCTTGCAGTTACAGCATCAGGAAATAAACCTATACCATCCTTTTTAAGGGTAACACTCTTTACTTCCAACAACATATCACGGCCTTCAGCATTTTGGAGCAAAAAATCCCATCTAGAATCTCCTAATGTATACTCTGTACATTGAAATTTCCATCCATAAAACTCTTCCATATAGCCACTTTCAAGGGCTTTTTGTATGAGTCTGTTAGGCAAGGTAGTATCCAATGATACAAAATCTTTACCATTGGGATCTTCAACTAATACAGCCGACCATCTGGTTTTTCTATTTGGGTTATTCGCAGATCTAAGCCATATCCTACATCCTGGTATCAATAACTCCTTTAATCGGCCTGGATCAGGCAAATGGGCTTCCACAACTTCCCCGGCTGAATAAAAATTAGATAATCTGCATCTTACAATAAATCGGTTTGTCCGTTCCAAAAATATTCCTTCCTGCAAAGGTTCCCCAAATTGTATGCTTACTTCATTCATGGCGCCCAGCCTCCACCTTTAAAAAAGCATCCAGTATATCCTGCGGTTCTTCGAATATATATGAAGGTTTTTGAGTTATCAACTGATCAAATATACCTTCTCCCCATAGGGCGGCTCCACTCTTTATACCTGCCCTGTGGGCAGCTTGAATATCGGTAGGTTGATCTCCAATATATATACAATCATATGGCTGTACCCCCAGCCTTTCAAGGGCCATATTTATAGGAGCTGGATGGGGTTTATGATAATCACAATCGTCTAGCGTCACCACCACATCAAAAAAAACATCCAAGTTAGTAGATTTCATCTCTTCATATACATACTTTTTATATTTGGAGGTAACTATCCCCATCCTTATACCATATCTATTTAATATATTTAACATCTGATGCACATCTTTATATGGCTCTATATTGCTCTGTATACCTTCATAACACTTAAAAAATAGCTCTAGTACCTCTTGCTCCCGCCCTTCAAACCACTCGTTCAAAATGACCATTATAGGTTTCCCTATTAAATAGTTTTTCTCATCATCAGTAAGAGATTTTTCTCGGGCCTTTTCCAAGCAATCACAACAAGCCTTTATATACCATTTTTCACTATCATGGAGTGTACCGTCCAAGTCAAATAATATTGCCTTCATAATTTATTGCCTCACTTATTTTGCATATTGATTATCTAAAGGACGAGCTTATATCCATTACTATCCTACCATTCACCTTTTCCCCAGGTGATAAATATATGCTGCCCGTATCCTCTATTCCCTCTTCATCCATGTTAAATGCATTATTAGCATTAGTAACTGGTTCTACTGCAAAATATCCTGGTTTATCAGGAGGACAATATACTATACAATGCTTAAAAATCTCATCAAAGACCATTTTTAGTGTTATCCCATTTTTTGGCCATTCTATGGTGATATCATCATGTTCTATCCTAAAGCACCTATCTAGAAAATCGGAAGAAAGTTCCTGCCCTTGTCTAAAATCCATATACTCCGGCACATCTATCCAATGACCTGTTGGTATACAAGTCTCCCCAGGATACACGCCTATATTTTGCATCTTAAGTATGACCTTATCATCCTTATCATTAAGCTTTCGCATAAAATACGGATGTATCCCCATTCCACAGGGCATTATTTGATCTCCTACATTTTCTAGCATAAGATCCATCGTAAAGCTATTCTCTGAAATAGCATACTTAATCTCAGAATAAAATGGGAACGGCCAAATTATATCAGAAAAATCTCTGCTATCAAGTGATAGTATAATTTGGTTATCCCCCTCTGCCTTTATGTCTAAAGGCCTTGTGCGCATTTCTCCATGTATAGCATGTCCATCATCATTGTTAACCTTTAGCCTATATTCTTTACCGTTGTATCTTAAAACAGCTTTTTCTATTCTATTTGAATATGGTATAAGATTAAAAGATGAAAATGGACTTGGATTACCTGCTTGTAAAGCCTCCTTAGGGGTAGGACGCATTATATCTACCCATTTATCTCCCAATTTATATTGCATGGCATATATGCTGCCCCCTACTCTAGGCGAAATTATAACCTTTATATGGGAGTTTGAAAGTTCTATTAATTCCTTCAAATACAACACCTTCCTTTAAAATCTGGATTTATCCGCCCATAATCCCAAAGCTGGATTACTTATATAGTATATCACATCACCATCTTTAAGGGTATTATATCCATCCTTTAATTTTCTAGGGTTGTATTTTTTATATGCCTCATCCAATGCCATATACTTAAAATTCACACCTTCAATCTCTTCCTTACTCAGGTGTTGTACTGCATATGTAATAGAAAATCTACCATCCGATGATCCGTGGATAAGATGGGCTGCAACTGATTGACTGGTCATTAAATCTTCATTTTCACTGAGCATTTTAAGTACCTTATCTCGCCCTAGATAGCCATATTTTCTTATAAGCCTGTCTATTTCCATATCTTCACCAAATTGCCTAACGCCTGGCGCCAGTATTATGAGTTCTCCTCCATCGGCAATAGCCATTCTAGTACGATATACAGCCTTATTCCCGAGCCAGGTACTCTTAAATTCATCTTCATCCAGATAAACTACCACTTTATTAAAAGGTTCATCTACAAAGGTAAGATTAAGCCGCTGACTTAAAGCAACTGCCCGTTCAAACGTTTTTCTACTATTTCCTATATATAGTCCATTTAAGAGGGTTTGTCCTTCCCCTTGTGTGGTTACGGTAAGTACATATAAAAGGGGGACGCTTGATATAAAATGCTCCTGTGCATAATCAAGTACCTTCCTAACTGGCGTACTATCCCTCCCCATCATCCGCTCTAGGCCGTACACAGCACCTAATATATGGGTACCATCTATCATATGACGGCCGCCACATCCTACAAATATATTTTTACTATAATTGGCCATACCAACTACTTCATGGGGTACTACCTGACCTATGGAGATTATGAGATCATATTCTCCACTAACAAGCCTTTTATTCACCTCTACATCAATAGGTCTATCAAGAAGCCCTTCCGATACATCGGATATAAAGGCGCCTGGCACTTCTCCAAGTTTTACTATATCCTCACGCCACCTGTGATCAATAAAACAACTCTTTGGTATATCATCACCAAACATAGCTGTAACCTCCTTGTCACTCATGGGCATGTGAGTACCTAGTGCGGGCATTATATTAACTTCACATCTATCCTTTAAGATGTAATAATAAATAGACGTAATAATGCCTGCACATGAATGGCTACGGGTAAAATCAGGGGGTATTAGAAGCACCTTTTTAGGTTCTTTACCCCATTCGTTCAACGATTTATATATGGCATCTTTTAATTGAGCATGGTCTAGACCATGCTCAACATTCTCTAATTTTATATCAATCATAAAAATAACCTCCGCACATCATACTCCTGAAAATGCAGCAAAACCCCCATCTATCGGTATAACAGCACCATTTACAAAGGAAGCCGCATCAGAACACAACCATATAATAGCGCCTACTAGCTCCTCCGGTTCTCCATATCTGCCCATGGGAGTATGATTTTTTATATCATTACCCCTCTTAGTATCTCCTCCAGTTTCCTTATCCACAAGTAGGTAATAATTCTGTTGTGTCAGCAAAAACCCTGGTGCTATTGCATTTACCCTTATATCCTTGGAATAATTTTGATTTAGATAAATTGCCATCCATTGGGTAAAGTTGTTTATAGCCGCTTTAGCTGCTGAATAACCAATTACCTTTGTAAGTGGTCTATATGAGGCCATTGAAGACATATTTATTATATTACCTTCCTTTTGTTCAGCCATTACCTTGCCAAATACCTGTGTTGTAAGCACCGTCCCAATAAAATTTAAATCAAATACCCATCTTAAGGCATCTACCGGTATATCAAAAAAGGACATATTCTCATCGGCAGTAGCTTCCTTTTTATTCCCTCCCGCTCCATTTATGAGAATATCCAATCTGCCATATTTTTTAAGTATTGTATCCCTTGCAGCCTCCAAGCTTTCCTTACTGAGTACATCAACCTTTACTCCTATTGCATCTCCACCAGCAGCTACAATATCATCTGCTACCTTTTTAGCCTTATCCCCATCCAGATCAAGTACTGCAACCTTTACCCCTAAACTGCCAAGTTGACGGGACATTTCACCACATAATATCCCTGCTCCTCCTGTAATAACAGCTACCTTACCAGACAAATCAAACTTTATTGACATTTTTATTCCTCTCCTTATAATTTTATTATACAAGCCAATCGGTATGAAAAACGCCTTTTTTGTCCAATCTTTCATATGTGTGGGCACCAAAGTAATCCCTCTGTGCCTGGATTAGATTAGCAGGTAGGTGCTCCCGCCTATATGAATCATAATACGCAAGGGCAGAACTAAAGCATGGAACAGGTATCCCTTGTTGAAATGCCATAGATACCACTTTTCTCCAAGCACTTTGTCCATCCTCTATAGCAGATCTAAAATAATTATCCAATAAGAGATTTGGAAGATTTTTATCATTAGCATATGCCTCTTTTATCTTATTCAAAAATTGAGCCCTTATTATGCAGCCACCCCTCCATAAAAGGGCAATATTTCCAAGGTCTAAATCCCAATTATATTCTATTGAGGCCTTTTTTAATATATCAAAACCTTGAGCATATGAACATATTTTAGATGCATATAACGCCTTTCCTATAGCATCTATAAATTCATCCATATCACCAGAAAACTTAGACTCTGGCCCTGACAATATCTTTGATGCCGTAACCCGCTCAGTTTTATTTGATGACATGCTTCGTGCAAATACAGCCTCAGTGATGGTAGGTGTTGATACATTTAACTCTAATGCCTGCTGGGATGTCCAACGCCCTGTACCTTTCTGACCAGCAGTATCTAGTATTACATCCACAAGGGGCTTTTGCGTCTCTTGGTCCACCTTACCCAATATATCGGCAGTAATGCTTATAAGATAGGAATTTAAAACTCCCCCATTCCATTTTTCAAACACCTTCTGTATATCCTTTGCAGACATGCCTAAAAGCTCTTTCATCAAGAAATATGCCTCGCTTATTAGCTGCATATCACCATATTCTATACCATTATGTACCATCTTTACGTAGTGTCCAGCACCATCAGGGCCAATATAATCACAGCAAGATGCGCCTTCTGCTTTAGCTGAAATATCTATCAGTATATCAGATACCATATTCCATGCATCCTTTGAGCCACCAGGCATTATGCTCGGACCCTTTAGTGCACCTTCTTCACCACCTGATACACCTACGCCTAAATAGAGCAACCCTTTTTTCTCTAAATATGTCGCCCTTCTGCGTGTATCTTCAAAAAAAGAGTTACCTCCATCGATTATAAGATCTCCCTTATCCAAAATGGGTAAAAGGCTTTCTATTACCCCATCTACTGGAGCACCCGCCTTTACCATCAACATTATCTTTCTAGGTCTTTTAAGTGATGATACAAATTCCTCAATGGTATATGTAGGAATAATTGTATCCCTACCCTTTGCAGAGCTTGATATAAATTTATTTGTCCTTCCTGGGGTTCGATTATATACCGATACAGAATAGCCATTATTATTCATGTTAAGTACCAAATTTTGCCCCATAACAGCTAGACCTATAAGTCCTATATCTGCTTTTTCCATAAGTTTACCTCCCCTTATATATTTGTAATATTTTACTCATATTTTCCCCTTTATATTATTAGATAAGCTACTAATTTTATAAAGTCCATCGTGTAAGCGCTTACAAACATTGTACCATTAACCCCTTTTACAAGTCAATATGGTTTTAGTACAAAAAACTATGCAGGAATTACTTTTATATCTACACTAGGCAAACGTTGCTCCAATTGTCTTATTATATTAGTATCACTTTGATAATTAGGACTCTCACCTAATACAATCATGGATATGTGATTCTTTTCTGCATATTCTGCAATAGTATCTACCACATCTTCTGAGCGCAGTACTGTCATATCAGCTCCCGCCTCTTTCGATATCTGAAAAAGATAATCTAAAGCTTCCCCTTCATCTGGGTTTCCTAAAAAATTCACTCCAATTTTTGCAACATGTATAACAGATAACTGTCCTGATGCTTTAACAGCTAATTTTTGTCCATTTTTTATAAGCCTTTCACAGGTTTTTTGTCTAGTTACACAAACTAAGATCTTAGGTCCTCTACTCAATTGAAAAACCCCTTTACAATTATATATTATGTTTTAAACAGCAAAAGCAAAATCCCACATATAATAAAGTATACTAAAACATAGAAAGGATAGGTTAATTTGAAAAATATAAAGGATATATACGAAATTTTATCAGCCGATATCTTTAAATTATTAATAAATAACAACACCGTGCAAATAACGCAGTTAAATGCCGCAATAACCCTGCTTATAAAAAACGGCATCCCTTTTGATGTTGCTTTCACCCCCGGCACAAGAAGGACAGAACCTCAAGCCGAGCTTACCATATATATAAACCCAAATACTACTATAACCTTTACTATGGGATTTGGCTCTGGCACATTCATGTTTTCTCCATCTGATATACCAGGTTTTGAGCAATAATATATTTAACTAAATATTTGCTCCAAATGTTTTACACCATCCATAATTTCGCTGTAATGCTTATAATTATTCCCATATATTTCCATTATGGCAGGCCCATCATAGCCCTTTTTATCCAGAAGTCTTTTTAATTGATTAAAATCAAAACTGCCCCTTCCAGGCATAAAAAGTCGTTTTTCCTCATCGTAGTCACATAGATGAATATTTACAAGTCTATCACCCATATATTCTAAGAAATTATATGGGGTATAACCACTTTTCATAGCTTGCTTTATATCCAGTGTAAAATATATATTAGATTTTGTATGCTCCAAAAGACGAATGGCAAACTCAGGATAGGCATAAAGACACCAGCATACATTTTCCCAGGCTAAACGCACTCCATATTCAGCTGCCATATCGCATAATTCATCGGTAATCCTGCCTATACGTTTAAAATCCATATTAGGCATTGAATTGGCCCGAACAGGCGGTCCATGGAATACATATATATCAGCCCCCATAATTTTGGCGCCTTTTAATACCTTCTTGAAAATTTTTACAGCATCATCTCTCTGCCTGCTGGTAAGGGCAAATAATTGGGGTTCAAACTGGGTGCTTAGTGTATGAACTGAGCTGGCCTTCATATCATATTTGTTAAGAACTTGAGCTATATCCATACAAAAATTTTCTTCATATTCACTATATGTTTCTAAAAATACCTCTAGATTTTTTATACCCATTTTGCCCATAATCTCTACTGCTTCTTCCGTCAATGCAGCCGGATAAAAACTAGCTGTCGATACGCCTATCTGCAATGTAACTGCCTCCTTAAAAACCCTCTCCCATTACTTCTCTAACATCTGTTACTAATACGAAGGCATTAGGATCCATTTCATTTATAATCTCCTTTAACCTCACTACCTCTCTACGGCTTATAACGCATAGTATTACATTTTTACTAAGCCTGGTGTATGCACCTGTGCCATTCAATATGGTAGCACCCCTATCCATATCCTTCAGTATCCTATCAGCTATTTCTTCTGCATGATCTGATATTACAAAAAATGCCTTTGAAGAATTTATTCCTTCCTGTACCATATCTATAACCTTTGCAGTAAGAAACAGGCACACCAGAGCATAAAGTGCTTCGCTCGGGCCAAACACTATTCCTGCCACTAATACTACTAAAAAATCTATGAGAAACATTACCCAGTTTACGCCTATAATAGGCCAATGGCTGTGGATTATGGCAGCAAAAAGATCCGTACCACCAGTGGTAGCATTGGCGCGAAATACCATACCCAATCCTATCCCCATCAGTACGCCACCATATATTGCAGATAGAATAGGATCCCTTGTAAGGGGAGATACCTTTACTAAATCAGTAAAAAGGGATAAGAGTACAGCGGCAATAAACGTCCTTATGCCAAACTGTCCTCCCTTAAGTTTTATCCCAAATATAAACAATGGAATATTTATAATCAGCATAGTAACACCAACTGGAAATTTCCATAAGTAATATGTTATTGTAGCAATACCACTTACACCGCCTGGTGCAATCTTGTTTGGAACCAAAAAAAAGTTGAGGGATAATGCTACAATAAAAGACCCCACTACTATACATATGTAATCAAAAATTATACTATCCTTAAATTTCATAATCAATAACCTCTATTTATAAATCGTTATGTAAACTTGTCCAACACACAGTTAAAAAGAGACTGGGGATATGCACCACAGTCTATAGCTCTATCAGGCCAAAACTTATCATAAGGCCTTCATCTACTTTTTTCATGGTTTCAGGCATGAGGTACCCTACCTTTTCCCTAAGTCGCTTTTTATCTATAGTACGTATCTGTTCTAGCAAAACAACTGAATCCTTAGGTAAGCTATAATCTTTTGCACTTATCTCTATATGGGTAGGAAGCTTGGCTTTGTTTATCTGTGATGTTATAGCAGCAATAATGATGGTAGGGCTATATTTATTGCCGATATCGTTTTGGACCACTAAAACAGGGCGTACACCACCCTGTTCAGATCCTACAACGGGGCTAAGATCTGCATAGTAGATTTCGCCTCTTCTCACCATAATCCACTACTCACACTCCGATAAAATGGCTTCATAAGCCTCCAGCGCCTGGTTATCACAATTTGCCCCTACCTCTGTCAATTGTATATTTATCTTGGCCATCTCTTCATAACCCTTTCTCATCTTCTCTCTTATCTCGATCTTATGCCGTTCACGTATATAAAGTTTCATAGCTTCCCGAATAAATTCACTCCTGTTTTTCTGCTCCATAGCTACTATCTCATCTACCTCTTGTAGTAGGCTGTCTGGCAGGCTCACTAATATTTTCTTTAATTCAGCCACGGCGGCACCTCCTAAACTTTATAAAGAACTAGTTCCGCGCTATATACTCTCTATGGATATACCCTATTATATAGCATTGGATATTGTTTGACAACAAATATTATAATGAAGATTTTCTATAAAAGGACGGTATCTTGCAATGCCTTAAATGCGTAGGGAATCGCTCTTAGTATATCTCCTGCCATCATCCCCATTTCGCCCTTTTCATCCTTTGCCATATCCCCTGCCATACCATGTACAAAACAGCCTAAAACCACTGCATCAAATGGCTCATATCCCTGAGCCATAAGCGACGTTATCACTCCGGTAAGCACATCCCCACTGCCTCCGGTGCCCATGCCCGAATTTCCCGTAGCATTTAAGTATATTTTTCCTGCCGGGCTGGCTACTACGCTGGTAGCGCCCTTGAGCAACACGATTACACCCAATCGTTTAGCAAATTCTAGCGCTACCTCTACAGGATTCTCCAATATATACTCTACGGATTTTCCTGTAAGTCTGGCCATTTCTCCAGGATGAGGCGTAATTACTACGGGCTTTCGATGCTCAGTCAAAACTTCAATATTGTCAGATATATTGTTTAGACCATCCGCATCTAATACTATGGATATATCAATTTTACCAAAAATATTCCATAAAAGCCTTTGTATTTCATTATTTTGTGATATTCCCGGACCTATAGCAAGTACATCTTTATCTTTTATAAGGGCGTATATATCCTTTAAACTTTCTTGTGTAATATACCCTAATCCATTATCCTCAAGGCAAAAGGTCATTACCTCAGTAAGTTTACCTGCCATTATAGACTGAAGACTCTTTGGGATACCTAGTGTAACGGTCCCGGCACCGCTCATTTGGGCTGCCATACTAGTTAGATAAGAAGCTCCGGTCATCCCCCTTGAACCTGCAATAATCCCTACTCTGCCAAATGTACCTTTATGCCCCTCAGGTGGGCGGCTCTTTAGCATAGAGGCAGCCCCCCTCCTATCCATGGTAAACGTCTTTACTCCCTCCATCTTAGCACTATCAGATGGTAAACTAATCGGCACTACATAAACATCTCCACAATATCGTCTCCCTGGATATAAAAGGTGCCCCCGCTTGTAATACCCAAATGTAATCGTATGATTAGCCCTTACTGCATTTCCCATTATTTTGCCAGTAGCCCCATCTATACCAGATGGTATATCCACTGCTACTATAGGTACGTTTGACTTATTTATAATATCTATTACACTGTAAAAGATACCTTCTACTGGCTTTGAAAGCCCTGTACCAAATATAGCATCTACAATCAGAGAGCACTTCATAGCATAAAGCTCCAAGGGTTTTGTATCATCCTTTATCCATTGTATGGGGAGCTTTAGTTCTTCTATAATATCAAGATTTACCTTGGCATCGCCTCTAATCTTATCATGCTTAGCCAATATAAATACTTTGACATTAACTCCTTTAAGGTATAGATGTCTAGCTATTGCTAAGCCATCACCACCATTATTTCCCCCTCCAGCTATAACCGCTACACTTCCATTACTAGACAATTCATAATTTTTGCATATTATATCAAAAGCCCTTATTGCAGCATTTTCCATCAATACCATTCCCGGTATTTTATATTCGGTTATAGCTCTTCTATCCATGTTGCCAGCCTCGTTTGGAGTAACTACATAATCCATATAAATCCTCCTCACCCTTCTATTATTGCTTGAGCCACAGCATACTCCCGACTATGGGAAATAGATATATAAACCCTCTCTCCACCTATAGCATCCATATGGGATTTGGCCATATTATGAAGCTTTACATATGGCTTTCCATCATTATCATGTACAATTTCAATATCTCTCCATGATACTCTTCCGATGCCGGTACCCAAAGCCTTTGCTACCGCTTCCTTAGCCGAAAAGCTTCCTGCTATAGTGTATATGTTATCATTTCTCATCTTTAAATAATGGCGCTCCACTTCAGTAAATATACGCTCCATAAACTTTGTATTTGATGCCTCTTTTATCCTATTTATCTCTATTATATCCATTCCAATACCTAATATCATACTAACCTCCAATTAAAAACGCCATTCCAAATATATTCTACTACTCTTCACCATAATAAATCAACTTGTATCATTGAAAGATAGATGGTAAAATTTAAATAAAAAATAAAAAGGATGATAAACATGTCAGGTTCTACTTATGGAAAACTTTTTACAGTAACTACTTGGGGGGAATCCCATGGTAAAGCCCTAGGAGTAGTAGTAGATGGGTGTCCAGCAGGCGTACATATAACTGAAGAATACATACAAAGGGAACTTAATAAACGCAGACCTCAAGATCCTCTAATAAGCACCCCTAGAACAGAACCTGATAGAGTAGAAGTACTCTCAGGTATTATGAACGATATTACAACCGGTACCCCCATATCACTAATAATATATAATACAAATGCAAAATCTGATGATTATGAATATTTAAAAGAAATATATCGTCCCGGGCATGCAGATTACCCATATGAGATAAAATACGGAATAAGGGATTATCGAGGAGGTGGGCGTTCTTCAGGGCGGGAGACCATAGCCCGTGTGGCTGCTGGTGCAATAGCTAAAAAAATACTCCAATCCATTGAAATAAATATTTTTGCCTATACCATTTCAATAGGTGATATAAAAATTAATCCATCTGCTTTTAATAAGGAAGAGATATGTAAAAATCCTATGTACATGCCTGATAAGGATGCAGCCTATAAAGCCCATGAATTAGTATCAAATTTGAGAAAGCGTGGGGACTCAATAGGTGGCATAGTAGAATGTAGAGTCAATGGGCTCCCTGTTGGTATAGGAGAACCTGTATTTGATAAACTAGATGCAAAACTTGCCCAAGCCATGCTCTCCATTGGCGCTGCAAAAGGCATAGAAATAGGCAGCGGTTTTGGCGCTGCCCAAATAACAGGCTCATACAATAATGACCCATATATACTAGATGATAATACGACCTTCGGCATAAAAAAATCCTCAAACAATGCAGGAGGGATACTGGGAGGAATGAGTGATGGTAGCGAAATAGTATTTCGTGTGGCATTCAAACCCACACCTTCTATTTCCACACTTCAGACTACTGTAAACACCCATGGGGAAAAAACATCAGTAAATATAAAAGGGAGGCATGATGCCTGTATAGTACCTAGGGCAGTAATAGTTGTAGAATCAATGGCTGCCATTACAATAGTTGATTTGTTATTTCAGAGTATTCTCTCTAAAATGGAAACTATAAAAAAAGCCCTTATAAAAATCAAATAACCTAATCATGGATATACGAGATCCAATGCGGCATAGGTTTTCGGCCCTACGATACCATCAGGAACCAAACCATTATCCAATTGAAATTGTATTACTGCAGCCCTGGTACGGGGGCCAAATATGCCATCTACAGGACCGGGATTATATCCTATACTTATCAAAATACGCTGAAGCATAGCTACATCCGCTCCTCTGGATCCCATTTTTAATATGCGCCTCTCATTACTGTTCATAAAATCACCCACTTTCTATATGCCTCCTTTCTATATTTATATGGGGAATATAGAAAGCAAGTGCCTATTTATTTAAACTTTCTATAAAGTTCACCAAATCACTACTTGAGTTAGGCCTACCAACCTTTAGCATACTCTGTTTCAATATATTTAAACGCCAGTCATTAAATAATAACTGGTATACAGCCTCATCTACATGGTATGTATCACTTGTCTTTATGGCTAGTCCATTATTTAGAAGGAACTCTACATTTCTATCCTCCTGCCCCGGGATGGGATTTGCCAGTATCATAGGAATACCCTTTGCCAGACATTCTGAGACAGTAAGCCCCCCTGGTTTTGTGACGATACATTCACTCGCATCCATCATCAAATCTACATTATCTACAAATCCAAAGTTATATATAGTCTTCTTAAGAATTAATTCATCTATCTTTTCCTTTAACGCCTTATTATTTCCACATACCGATAATATTTGCAGATCCATATCCAATCTGTCTATTTGTAAAATATTATCTACTACATTACCATACCCCATACTACCGCTCATAACAAGGATCGTAGCCTTATCCCGTATTCCCAAGGCCTTTCTCGCTTCAGATTTATCCATTTTTTTGCTAAATTTTTTGTTTATCGGAATACCAATCGGTAGAATCTTATCCTCTGGAATACCCTTCTTACGGGCCTGTAAATTTAAAAGCTCACTCGCAGTTACATAATAATCCATTTGAGTTTCTTCCCAATATGGATGGAATGTAAAATCGGTAACTATACCTATAGTAATTGCATCAAGGCCCTTCCCCTTTAGATGGGTTATTATCTGAGCTGCAAACACATGGGTACACACTATTACGTCTGGATTATAATCAGCCAAAAAATTAGTAAGTTTTTTAGAAAGCATAGATTGGGTAATGGCCGATAGTGAAAACTTATTTTCTCCTTCTTTATTTTCTCCTGCTTCATATTCATATTTATCTGCTGCATTATAAAACATACCATATACAGCCGGCGTAAATTTTGTGGAAATTAAATATCCCTTTGCTATTGATTCACTTAAAAATGGATTAATATATTCAAAAGTATCTAACATAGTACATTCTATATTACGTTCTTTTAGATCATCTATGACACCCTTGGCAGCCTGTATATGACCATATCCTGCTGTTACAGAGAGAAATAATACTCTCATTTAAATTACACCTCATCTCTTGATGTATTTTATCCTTCTCCATTCTATCCTAACTAAAAACCTTTAGCAATATGTATGTATTTACAATAATATAAAAAGAGCTACTCATGCAAGAGCAGCCCTTTAGTGTTATAGCTTACTTTTCTACTACGCCAAACCCTCTAAAAAACGTTCCACCACCAAATAATATTACCAATATTAAGAAGAAGAACAATAATTCGGATCCTGAGCGGAATAATCCACAATTACAGAAGAAAATTACTAACAGTAGGAAGAAAAAGAGTAAGCTATCATCATCCCTACCAAAGAATCCCATATATATACCTCCCTTTCAACTAATTTAGTATTTACAACCTCCTGGTTTAATACATTATATGTGCAATTATAAAAATAGGTGATTAAATACATTCTGTGAAAAGGAGTAAAATAATATTATTTTCTACCGTACAGCGGTCCATAGTTTGAACAAGCTCTAAAATCAGCACCTTCTAAATCATTTGTACCAAATGAATACCAAGCCGATGGTCTGAAGATTCTATTTTCAGATACATTATGCATGCTAACTGGTATTCTAAGCATGGAAGCCAATGTAATAAGTTTATCCCCTATATGCCCATAGCTTATTGCTCCATGATTTGCACCCCAGCTGTTCATTACCGAATATACATCCTTAAAGGCACCTTTGCCAGTCAATATGGGAGTAAACCAGGTGGTGGGCCAAGTAGGATCTGTACGTCTATTTAATATATCATGTATATCCTCTGGCAGATCTATAGTATAACCCTCTGCTATCTGAAGCACAGGCCCCAAACCTTTAATGAGGTTTACCCTAGACATGGTAACCGGCATACCTCCTTTTGTTAAAAAGTTTGATGAAAATCCACCCCCACGAAAATACTCACGTATAGCAGGCCGCCATCTTGTGCCATCAAGACACTTACCTACTTCATTAGGTGTTATTTCCCAGAATGGTTTCATTACCGGCTCATCTTTTGTTGTCTGCTCTCCTGTTGCATCAAGAGCAGCTGCACCTGAGTTTATCAAATGTATAAATCCTTGTGCTGCCATGCCATCAAGTTCCTTGCCAGTTACTCTCTTCACAGCCTCAGGGCTCCAATAAGTCCTTACGTCGGCAAATATCTGAGCTCTATCTGAAACTAAATGGCCAAAAAGCATTGCAATTCCATTTAAACAGTCATTTTCAGTAGCTACTAAAAAAGGCTCCCTTATACCATTCCAATCAAATGACGAATTGAGGATAGCCTCTAAGAAATCACCATTTGGAAAATGATCTGTCCATTGTCTTTGACCTTGAAAACCTGCTAAAATAGCATTATGTCCAAGTGCTTCCTCTTCAAACCCCATCTCAGCTAGTTTTTTATTGCCTGCCATCAAATCTTTGGCTATCATAGCCATCTTAACTACAAACTCCCATTCCCAATCTTTTCTTTCACTAGAAGACTGCATATGTGGTTTATTGTTATCCTTACCCTCTATGCAATTTTCTTTCGTCCATGCAAGGGCTCGTTCAAATTCTTCCTTATCATATATTCCTTCATCTATACGCCTTATAAATTCAGTAAGGTCTATTGATTCAAAACGCATACCAAGATAGTCTTCCAGAAAATCAGGGTCTACCATAGAACCTGCTATACCCATAGCAACACTGCCCATTTGGAGATATGATTTTCCCCTCATTGTTGCAGCAGCCAAACCTGCCTTTGCAAATAGCAGCAATTTTTCCTTTACATCACTAGGAATCTCAGCATCATCTGCTTCCTGAACATCCTTACCGTATATACCGAAAGCAGGAATACCCTTTTGATCATGGGCAGCCAATGCAGCTGCAAGATATACCGCACCTGGTCTTTCAGTACCATTAAATCCCCATATCGCCTTCGGTATTAAAGAATCCATGTCAAGTGTTTCAGCACCATAGCACCAACAGGGAGTAACTGTTATAGATACACCCACTCCCGCCCTGGCAAATTTTTCAGCAGTTTGAGCAGCCTCAGATACTCCACCTATGCAGGTATCGGCAATAACACATTCGACTGGTAAGCCATTTGCATGTTTGAGGTTGTGCTCAAGTAAATCCGCAACTGATCTGGCCATCCTCATTGTCTGTTCTTCCAAGGATTCACGAACACCCCTCCGTCGACCGTCTATAACTGGCCTTATCCCAATTTTAGGCATACTACCTTTAAACCTATTCTCTAGCCCACTTAACCTCATCCCTTTAATATTTGCCATAAAAACACTCCTATCTATTTCAATTTAAAGCTTATTTATGTTCTTCAATAGAAAAAGCAGGATGCCTTCCTGGTAAATTCATCTGTTTTCTTATGCTATAAAGGGCTTTCACCTTTTCTTCGTCTAAAACATTAGCATCACCCAACAATTCACATATAAATGTTATCTTGGCATAAAACTCTAACGACTCCATTCTAAAGAATGCACCCTCCAAATCTGAGCTATATGTAAGGGCACCATGATTCTCAAGAAGCATGGCATCATAATCCTGTAAGTACTTTGATATTGCATCCGGTATTTCTTCAGTGGACGGCGTACCATATTTTGCTACAGGCACCTCCCCTAATAATATAACCGACTCTGGAATAAGAGGTTTATCAAGTGGTTTATTCATTACTGCATATGCAGTTCCAAAAGGTGGATGGGCATGCACTACTGCATTTACATCAGGTCTTTCCTCATACACTCTAAGATGCATTTTTACCTCTGAAGAAGGTCTATTTTTACCATTTGTCTCTAAAACCTCTCCTTTTAGATTGATCTTACATATCATATCAGGTGTCATAAAGCCCTTGCTAACCCCTGTAGGAGTACACAATATTTCGTCATCTCCCAACTTTACTGATATATTACCATCATTAGCTACTACAAAGCCCCTATCATAGACTCTTTTCCCTATTTCACATATTTGCTCTCTTATTTTATCCTCATCAATAATACTCATATACACATCACCTTTTATTAATATTTGTTTTGTTGTTTTTATGTTGGTTTATATACTATTGTACACACAAAGCAAAAATAGTGCAATATTATTTCTTAAATATCTTTAATTTATAATATACTTTTTATCAGCTGTATATAATATTCACATTCCTATCCTGACAAAACTGTTCCCATTCAGGAGATAATTTTTTATCGGTAAATATCGAATGTATGTTATCAAATTCCGTGATATTTACAAAGGAAACTATATCAAACTTGGTACTATCAAGAAGCAAAAATGTCTTTTGCGCTCGCTCTACCATGGCTTTCTTTATATAAGCCTCCATCTCACTGGATTCCAATATACCTTTATTCATATTTATGGCCTTGCAGGACAATATCGCCTTATCTACATAATAGCTTTTAATAGCCTTTTCCGACAAATATCCTACAAAGGAAAGGGAAGAACTTCTAAGATCGCCCCCTGTAGATATAGTCCTTATATTTTCTGCATTATTCAATTCTAAGAGCATGCTTAACGAATTGGTTATAACGGTAATATTTTTCTTTTCCTTTATATACTTTGCAAGCTGTAGGGCCGTAGAGCTGGAATCTATCATCAAGGTATCACCATCCTCTATAAAGCTTGATACCTTTTGTGCTATCTTCTGCTTAGCCTCTATATTGGTTATTTCGCGCACATCAAAGGGCAGATCCATACTAGTATTCTCATTGAGCACAGCGCCACCATAACTTCTCTTTACCAGCCCCTCCCTCTCTAACTTTTCTAAATCCCTTCTTATGGTCTCCTCTGTCACATCAAACTTTTTACTAAGATCCGATACCAAAACGCTTTTTCCATCCTGCAGTATGGTCATTATCTCCCGTCTTCTTTCAATAGCAAGCATCCTATACCTCCTTATTTATTTAATAGTTTCATATGTTTTTCGCTCAAATGAGCGTGAAATGATCTTCCTACCTTCCTCTATATTATCTATATAACTATTTGCTAAAAGCTGTATGGCAGCATTTCCAAGGGCTGAAGCCTCTATAGGCCCTGCTATTACTTCCTTTCCTGTTGACATGGCAGTAAGTTCACATAAAAGCTCGTCCTGAATACCTCCTCCTACCATGTTTATGCCTTTTATCTCTTCTCCCGCCACCTCTTCCAATTCAAATATAGTATTTTTGTATTTATCTACCAACCCATTATATGCTGCAATAGCAATCTCTCCAAGTCCTTCCGGCTGTCCCTGATCATGTTCCTTGCAAAAAGAAACTATCCCATCTATCATATTCCCCGGTGTCATAAATCTGGAAGATGCCGGATCAATGCAAAACGCTTTACCATGTGCCTGGCGAGCAGCCGTTACAATATCACCAAAGGACACCTCATATCTGGTAGCACTCCATTCTTTTCTAAGCTGCTGAATCACCCATAAGCCATTTATATTTTTCAAAAGTCTAATAGTATCCCCTACTCCCCCTTCATTAGTAAAATTATACTGTAATGATTTTTCCGTAATAACTGGCTCATCCCGCTCAAGTCCCAGCAAAGACCAGGTACCACAGCTTAAATATGCACTTCTTTTATCTTTTAAGGGTGTACCACATACAGCTGATGCAGTATCATGACTTCCAACAGCTATAACAGGTATATCCTTAAGTCCCACCTCATCTGATACATCTCCCCTTAGATATCCATAAATCTCTCCCGGATGTATAACATGTTGAAAAATATGATTTGGAAGACCTAACTCTGATATTATTTCTCGATCCCAACGCCTTGAACTAGCATTAATAAGCTGAGATGTGGAGGATATGGTATATTCATTATGCTTTTCACCGGTTAGATAATAATTAAATAGATCTGGCATAAAAAGCAATGTATCTGCATTCTCCAAACTCACAGGTCTTACAACTTTGTCGGAATATAATTGATATATGGTATTTATGGGCATTTTCTGAATACCAGTTCTTTTATACAGCTCACTAAATGGTAATATTTCATCTACTTTGTCCATTATTCCTTCTGTTCTATCATCCCGATAATGAATAGGTGCTCCAATTAGATTATTATCCCTATCCAGCAAGCCATAGTCTACTCCCCACGTATCAATGCCTATGCTTGTAATATTCTCTCCGTGCTTAGAAGCTATCTTTAAACCTCTTAATATTTCATAATATAACCTAAAAAAATCCCAGCAGTATCTCCCGCCTACCCTTACTGGCTCATTTGGAAACCTATATACCTCATCAAGTTTTATAGAGGAACCATCAAAATTTGATAGTATAACTCTGCCACTGGAGGCTCCAAGATCCACAGCTATGCAACTAACAATATCCATACAAACTCTCCTCCCAATATCTTATATGTTGTTTGTTCTGTTTTTATGTTTATTCTTTTATTATTATAACATATTCGATTGGTTTTGTTTATATGTATATAAAAAAAACAGCATGCCCGGTTTCTTGAGCATACTGCTTTTTATCATTTATTATATAAATAACAAGCTACAAAATGACCTCCACCTTGATCTACCAGTTCAGGTGCTTTTTCCTTACATATTGGCATTGCATGTTTGCAACGACTTGCAAACTTACAACCTGCAGGAGGATTTATGGGACTCGGTACATCCCCCTCCAATAATATCCGTTGCCTACTACGCTCAATATCAGGATCAGGTATGGGAATTGCCGACATAAGAGCCCCAGTATATGGGTGCATAGAATTTTTATATAGCTCTGCACTCGGTGCCATCTCTACTATAGATCCTAAATACATAACGCCTACACGATCACTTATATGTTTTACCATGCTAAGATCATGGGCAATAAATAAATAGGTAAGCTTTAGATTTCGCTGTAGTTCCTCCAATAAGTTTACTACCTGAGCCTGTATTGATACATCAAGAGCTGATATGGGCTCATCACATATTATAAGCTTTGGCTCTATTGCAAGCGCCCGTGCTATGCCTATACGCTGTCTTTGACCACCACTAAATTCATGCGGAAAACGATTGGCATGCTCCTGATTTAAACCTACAAGGCCTAGAAGTTCATAAATTCTCTCTTGCCGTTCTTTACCTTTATAAATATTATGAATATCTATACCTTCTGCAATTATATCTCCTACGGTCATTCTCGGATTTAAAGAAGCATATGGATCCTGAAAAATCATCTGGACATCCTTGGTATAATCCTTTGCCTCCCTTTTATTTAGCCTGCTTATATCTTTTCCCTCGTAATATATTTCACCACTGGTAGCTTCATATAGCCTTGTAATAGTACGGCCAGTGGTAGATTTACCACAACCACTTTCTCCTACCAGACCAAAGGTTTCACCCTTATCTATATAAAAGGATACATCATCAATCGCCTTTAATACTTGTCCCGATCCCACATTAAAATACTTTTTTAAATTTTTTACTTCTAATAGATGTTTTACTGAATTACTCATTTTTTATACCCCCTACTGGTCTTTCAACTTTTGGAGCATTAGGATGCATGAGCCAACATGCTGCAGTATGGGTATCCGAACACTTTGTTACCTCAGGCTGCTGCTCTTTGCAAATGATCATAGCATGCTTGCATCTATCAGCAAAAGGACAACCTTGAGGCGGTGATAATAAATCCGGCGGTGTACCTGGAATAGGAACCAATGCCTTTTTCTCTTCCATATCAAGTCTTGGCACTGACTCTAAAAGCCCCCAGGTATATGGGTGCATTGGATCATAAAATATATCCCTTAAAGTACCTGATTCTACCACCTTACCTGCATACATTACATTCACTCTGTCAGCTATATCTGCAACTACTCCCAAGTCATGAGTAATAAGGATGATGGCTGTACCCGTTTTTTTCTGAATATCTCTCATTAAATCTATTATCTGCGCCTGTATGGTAACATCCAATGCAGTTGTAGGTTCATCTGCAATAAGAAGATTAGGATTACATGCTATAGCCATAGCTATTATTACCCTCTGACGCATACCACCACTGAACTGATGGGGATAATTATTTGCCCGTTTTTTTGGATTAGGTATCTGCACCAAATCCAATAATTCTATCGCCTGCTTTGCGGCTTCTTTCTTAGAAACTTTTTTATGTTTTACAATAACCTCAGATATCTGCTGCGATATGGTCATAGTAGGGTTCAATGATGTCATAGGATCCTGAAATATCATCCCAATTTGTGAACCCCTTATATCATTCATCTGCCTTTCATTCAAAGTAGTAATCTCTTTGCCTTCCAGCAGAATGCTTCCTTGTTTTATTTTGCCTGGAGGTGATGGTATAAGCTTCATAAGAGAATTTACCGTTACACTCTTACCAGAGCCTGATTCACCAACAATGGCCAATGTTTCACCTTTATCAACATAAAAATCTACTCCACGTACTGCCTGTACCTCCCCTGCGTAGGTATAAAAAGAAACATGAAGATCGTTTACTTCTAATAAATGTTCTGACATATACACACCACCTAACTCCGTAACTTTGGATCAAGGGCATCCCTTAACCCATCGCCTAGTATATTAAATGAAAGCATGGTCAAGCATATCATTATAGCAGGGAATGCAAGCATCCACGGACGCTCCACTACTTGTCTGATGCCATCACTAGCCAAACTACCCCAACTTGCATTGGGAAGTTTTATACCCAAACCAATATAGCTCAAAAAGGCCTCACTGAATATCGCTCCAGGGATATCCATGGTCATCTGCACTATCATAACTCCCAAAATATTTGGAAATAGATGCTTGGTTATTATCCTCCAAGGACTTGCACCTAATGCCTGGGCAGCTAATACAAATTCCTGATTTTTAAGCTGTAGTATCTGACCCCTCACCAGTCTTGCCGTACCCACCCAGCCAGTTATTGACATGGCCAAAATAAGGGTAAATTCACCTGGTTCTAATACTATCATCAAGAGAATAACTATTATCATATAGGGAATAGCATACAGTATATCAACTATACGCATCATTATATTATCAACCTTACCTCCAAAGTAACCTGATATACCACCATATATCATACCCACCACTATATCGATCAACGCGGCAAAAAAGCCTATACGAAGGGATACTCTAGCTCCCATCCAAACTCTAACAAACAGATCTCGACCAAGATCATCTGTTCCAAACCAGTGCTCTGAACT
The DNA here is from genome assembly GCF_004138105.1 of Xylanivirga thermophila. Classification (NCBI taxonomy): domain Bacteria; kingdom Bacillati; phylum Bacillota; class Clostridia; order Caldicoprobacterales; family Xylanivirgaceae; genus Xylanivirga; species Xylanivirga thermophila. The sequence goes on from NZ_RXHQ01000011.1 coordinate 47,010, forward strand.
AGGAGGGCTGAACACAGCAGCATAATCCTGATCTGAAAACTTGTAAGGTAGCATATGGGGACCTATAATAGCCATCAATATCATGGCAGCCAATACACATAAAGAAAACATTGCTGCCTTGTTGGATTTTAATCTTCTCCATGCATCTTGCCAGTATGTCATACTAGGCCTTAATATTTTTTCACTGTGGGCTATATCCATATCTACTGGTTTAAATTTTTCTAGTTCTATCGCCACTTGATGTTCACTCCTTCTTTTTGGCAAGTGTTATTCTTGGGTCTATAACGCCATATAAAATATCAACTATAAGATTCATAGTAATTAATATAATTGCATAAAACAAAGTAAGTCCCATTATGAGTGTATAATCACTTTGGTTAACACTATTTACAAAGTGCACACCCAATCCCGGAATACCGAATATATTCTCCACTACAAAAGTACCTGTCGTTATTCCTGCAACCAATGGACCTAGTATAGTAACAACAGGTAAAATGGCATTTCTTATTGTATGTCTCCATACTACAGCTCTATTAGACAGTCCTTTGGCCTTTGCAGTTTTTATATAGTCCTGACTTAATACATCTAACATACTAGTACGCATCATGCGTGCCATCAGAGCCAAAGTACCAAGTCCCAATGAAAATGAAGGTAATATGGTCTGTTTAAATTCACCCCATCCCGCTACTGGCAATATCCTCCATTTAACACTAAATATATACTGTATTATACCGCCTATTATAAAGCTAGGCACTGAAACACCAATAACTGCTATTACCATAGCAACATTATCCCAAGCCTTTCCCCTGTGTGTAGAGGCTACAATACCCAGAAGCAATCCTGCTATCACAGCAAATATAAGTGCACGTAGACCTAAAGATGCTGAAACAGGAAAATTATCCTTTATTATCCCCTTTACACTTCTATTAGGTTGAAGCATGGACATGCCCAAGTCACCCTTCAATACATTTTTCATATACTTGACATATCGCACATATACCGGCTGATCCAATCCATATTTCTTATTCAAGTTTTCCTGAATAGCCTTTGGTATAGGTTTTGTGCCGATAAAAGGCTTGCCGGGGAGCCTGTTTGCAAGTATAAAGGTAAGGGTTGAAATAACAAATAAAGTAATTATTGCATATAATATACGCTTTAGAATGTACCGTTTCAAGCCTTGACACCTCCTAGATTTTTATGATATTTTATCAATATTTTTACATAGCAGTTATAATACGCATAGAAGGTATATACAACATGTTGCATATACCTTCTACGTATATAATTACTATGCGTATAGTTACAATTTATAATTTTAACTCTTTCTTCACTATTTGTCCAGTCCAAGTTCCTTTATTCCTTCAATAAGAAGTTTCTTAGCTTCTTCTATCTGGGCATCCTGAAATAAATCGCCTACTTCATCACGGAAAAATCCGGATTTTCCTGGCATAACAGGGGGTACATATCCTAATGCCACCTTAGAATCATTACGCAGGATATTCTTCACGTAATTTTCCCTCTCAAGGGCATATGTCAAAGCCTTACGTATCTTTGCATTCTTTAGTACTTCATTATTAGTATTAAACTGTAGATACCATGAAGAACCATCTGAAAAGTTATAAATTTCATGCCCTTCACTCTTAACGCTTTCCCTCTGGTCTCCCCTTACACCTGTTATATCCAATTCACCAGTTTTAAACATATTAAGTGAAGTATTACTATCCTTTATCATTACATAATTTACAGTATCAATATTTATTGCATCCTTATTCCAGTAATTAGGGTTCTTCTTTAAAACAATCTTTGATTCATGATTCCATTCATCTATTACCCATGGACCGTTATATATAAGATTTTTAGCTTCTGCTGCATATTTGCCACCCTGTTCCTTGAAGAACTTCTCATTGCAGGGCATATAGGTATTAAATGCAGTCAATGTATCAAAGTATGGTGTAGGTAATTCAAGCTCTACTTCCAAAGTCTTGTCATCAACAGCTTTTACCCCTACTTCATCAGCAGTAGCTCCACCATTTGTATTATAGGATTCGGCATTCTTTATAGGATAAAGGATGTATGAGTATGGGGATGCCGTTTCAGGATCAAGTGCCCTTTTCCATGCATATTCAAAGTCATGGGCAGTTACAGGATCACCATTGCTCCATTTTGCATCATCCCTTATATTGAACGTCCATTTCATACCATCATCGGATACCTTCCAATCCTTAGCCATGCCTGGAGTAGGCTTATTATCCTTATCCATACGTATCAATCCCTCAAATACAGCATTCTGTATCTGGAAAGATGTGGCATCCTGAGAAAGTTGGGGATCTAACTGAGGTGGCTCTGAACTAAGATTTAAATTTATATCTTTTCTACCTTCTACCTCAGCCCAGTAAAGATCGAGATTGGCACCTATAAAACGTCTTACTTCATTCTTTACAGCAGGATTTTTGATATAATCCATATATCTAAAATATATAGGACCTATGGGCATATCTTCCATAAGTATTTTTTCTGCTTCGACCATTAAATCCATACGTTCATCATTGTCAGCACTATGTTTTGCCTTATCTATAAGCTCATCATATTTAGGATTGCTGTAAGCTGTCTGGTTCTGAGGTCCGTCAGTTACCCAAAGATCCATAAAAGTCATAGGGTCATTATAGTCTGGTCCCCAACCAGCAAGACATATCTCATAATCCATATCATTCATACGTTGTATACGATTCTGGAATGTCGTAGATTCTATCTCTACTTTTACTCCAAGATTCTTTTCCCACATCTGCTGATAAACCTGTGTATCACGCTTAGCCACATCACTATCATCAGTCAATATCTTTAATGTAGGCAATTTTGCTACTAACTCATCGTAATTTTCCTCAGTTTTTTCTGAGGAGTTATTATCCTCTGTTTTATTGTTTTGATCCTTTTGAGTATCATCTTGCTTGCCACAGCCAACCAATGCCAAACTCATGCACATGGTTAAAACCAACAGCAACGCCATGATTTTTGCACTTCGCTTCAAAATTTCTCTCCTCCTTGAAAATAATATATTGTTTCTATAATTTATTTTATTATGAAAGTTAGCAGATAATACGTTATTTTGCATATTACAAAAAGCTGTCTTTCATAATTATTGTTTATTATACCATGATATTTTATATTCTTCAAACTTTTTTAATCAATTTTTTTGTTTGTTTTCCAAGTCAAATATATTGTACACAAGTCTCAATATATAGAACGTCATTTTGCATAAACTTTCATCAAAATGAAATAATTTTTTCTATTAGTTTCATAATTAATTTCAGAAAAAAAAGTCCAGGTATTTATACCCAGACTTTTCTATATATACTATATTCGAAATACAGCTTCTTTACGTCCTACCACTATATTATTATCATTTTTTATATCAGTAGGAAAGACATTATAAAGTCTAGATATTGTTTTTTTATTGTCATATCCAATCTGTTCCAATATAGAAGCCACAATTATACCCCAATTGTTTTCAGTACCATCCATAACCTTAAGAGCAATCCCTAGCTTTTCTTTTTTAAGTCCAAAACAATATACTCCTTGTGCACCGCCCTTTGCTACTATATTGTCATCCATAAGAAGATTGGAGCAGATGGTACCAGTACCGCCTATCATCTCACTATTTTCATTCATAAGTTTGGTTAATCTTATAACTGCCATCCTTATTTCATCATCTTTTATAAGTTCGGGACATGCCATTCTTAGAAATGCCTTAGCAAGGTTATAAAGTGGCATGGCAAATACAGGTACTCCGCATCCGTCCACCCCTATTTTTACCTCATCCTTATCGTATTCAGCCATATATGCTACATGCCTTAAAATCTCTTGCTGTGCTGGATGATCGATTTTCCAATATCCCTCTGTTTCATATCCCATTCCTTTAGATAATGTAAGTATACCCAAATGCTTTCCAGAACAATTATGATACACTCTTCTTGCCGGTTTATTTGCCTTTAAAAGCGCCTCCCTAGCCTTTACATTTATCGGATATGTTGGGAGCATTATAAGGTCATCTTCTGTAATGTTCAATTTAGCAATTATAGACTCTATAGCTGCTATATGAAATGGTTCACCCCAGTGAGAAGCTGCCAATATGGTTGTCTCTTTATCCGTATATCCATACTTTTTATCAAAACCATATTTTATAACAGGTATAGCTTGTAACGGCTTTGCACTCGACCTCATATAGGTAATATGCTGATTGTCTCCTACATCATATTTAATCTTTCCATTGTAATCTATTATACATATATGACCAGGATGTACGTTTTCCAAAACATTTCCCCTATAATCTTTAACCAATACATCTCCCATCATGATAATAAAACCTCCCCACAGTTATAATAAAGGTATTTTCATAATTGTATATCGTTTTATGCATGAAAGTCAACGACTTATGAATTGTATGCTTTTTGTGAATTTTTTGTAATTTAAGAAATAATATATCAACATATAAAACATAATATACTGCAATAATAATTATAGGAGGTTGATATATATGAAGAATAAAAAGAAAAACTCCCGTTTAAATAATATTATGTATGAATTTGGGGATATGATGGGTATCGGTACAACAAATAAAAAAAGAAATAACAAAATGAACATAGCAGTCCCTGTAATGACTGGTATAGTTAGTACCCTAGCAGTAGGACGAATGATAAAAAAATCTAAATAAATCCTTTTTAAAGCCGGATAGTTCCGGCTTTTATTTTTTTGCATTTTTATTTTCAAAATATTTGAAACCTTTTTGTATTATTTTGTATCTAATAGATAGAATAAATAAATTTTAGGAGGTTTTACATATGAAAAAAATCAAATCAATCATCAGTATTACATTAATGTTTAGCCTTATGTTCTGCTTTCAACTAACTGCCTTGGCCGATGGGGAAACAGCAACTTATTCTACTATCCCTACAGAGGGTATACCTTCACCCTACCCCGATTTTGGACAAGACTACCACTATAGGGAAGTACCACCAAACCGTAACAATAGCTTATCTGGAACTACAGCAAAAGAACCAGGGTATCTAGGAGTATGGGGATGTGAAATAGGCAAGAGCTCCAGCACAAGGCTTAAAGGATATGGAGAAAGCGTTGCCAGCAACTATGTAGATATTGTAGGATTTACACTCACATTTCAAAAATGGGAAAATGGAAGATGGGCCAACCTTAAAACCTTTGAATATGAAAGGTTCAATTACATGAAAGCCGATAACTATTTCTTTTTGGATGCAAAACCTGGATATTATTACAGGACTACCAGTGTAAATTATGTTAAGGATATGGGAATATCAGACTATAAGAGTGCAGTATCAAATTATATTTTTTTTAATTAGACTAAATAGGCACATAATCGATATGCTCGCCTTATAGCAGACAGTTAAAATAATAAAACTGCTTACATAGGTGGGGCATATCACAAAGTGCCTATTTTAACCCTTTTATTGTTTTTATTATTTCCTCATCTTCTAATGAATATACCGATATTTCATATTTAAAACCATCTTCATACCATTTTGCATATGAAAATTGTCCTTGACCACTAACTATAATTACATCCGTTCCTCTAAGTTTAATGGATTCAAGACCTGCCCTGCTAGAATCGGCATTTGTTATGGAATCTACATCAGTTGCATTTGAATGCTGAGATATGGTAAAATACTCATCTCTATTTTTATAAACCTGTTCAACAACATTAATACCATCCACGAACCTTCTCCAGCTTATTCCCTTAAGCTTATAACCATTGGGTAAATACGTTGGATATAACACCTTAAATGGAATCTCCTTTTTTGCCTGCTCCAATGTCATATTTTCCTTTGAAATGGATGAATCGTCGCTGCTGCATTGCGTTTTGGAACCCTCTATTTCATCTTTATCATCCACATTTGATTGATGTACAAAATAAACACCATCTTTAAGTTCCGTAAACGTCTTTATAATATCAAACCTAAAAGCCTGACCCTTTGAAGTATCAAAATATATGGACAGACCAAATGCAATTATAAATATACTCGCTGCAATACCTATTTTAGATACTACACTTTTTAATCTTTTACGTTTTGCCTTTTTCCCTAAAATCACCCTATAGTCTATCACTTTTGATTCTCTATTTATATCTTGCTCAAAATTGTCTAACATCTCACTCATATCAGGCACTTCTATATCTCCCAGGTCCTTTATGTCTTGCCAATTATTGGCAAACACATCCTCTAAAAGCTCATCCAACACATCCTTGCTGACTTTTTTACGCCTGTCAAACATATTATTAAAACCTCCCAACCATCTTAATGAACTTTAACATCCTGATCCTGGGACATATAGGATGCAAGCTCCTTATATATTATATTTTTAAGCCTTCTATGCCACGTTTTTACCGTATTTATATTAGTATTCAAAATTTCCGATATCTCCGCTAAGGTTAACCCATTACCATACTTCAGTATGGCCACATCCCTGTATTTTGCATCCATATTATTTATTATCTCTATAAGCTTATCATTTAATTCTTTTCTTATTACCACATCATGTGGGATATTAAAATCGGTATTTTCGTTCATATAGACTATAAAATCTTCGCTATCAGTAGGCAATTCTCTGTTATACAAGCGTAAAACTTTTATGCTCTCCCTCTTCGCTATCGTAAATATCCATGATTTGAATTTATTGTCATCTCGTACGTCAAATATGTAAATATACGCATTCAAAAATGTATTCTGCATGGCATCCTCTGCCAGTTCCTTATTTCTCACTATTGAATAAATAAACCTATATAATTCACCATATATTGGTTCAATGCATTTTTCAAATAGCATTGCTTTTTCCCGATTGTCCTCTATCTTCTGCATATAGTTCTTCCTCTCCCCTGGCGAATTACCTACCTCCAATATAAATATTATACCATATATAATAATCAAATGTAATTTATAGATACGAAAAAATATGTATTATCAAACCTGTGATCCCTTGAACGCCATTCAAAAAGCAAAAATCAAAATACAACATATTCATTAGTAATCTACTAATGTTATCATGAAAAGAAAATATAAAAAATTATTTGTACAGCCTTTTAAGAAAAAAATAATATCCAAAATAAAAACACTTATATATAAGCCCTTATTCGCTAGATACATATAAGTGTTTTTTAGTACTATTCTTTGCCTATGTATTAATTATAAACATAATTAGATTTACTGTGTTGAATTCGAGCAGTGTTAGACTTTGAATCCTATTTGGTGGAGATAAGGGGAGTCGAACCCCTGACCTCTTGAATGCCATTCAAGCGCTCTCCCAACTGAGCTATATCCCCATGACAAACATTATTATAACTAAAATATTTTGATTTGTAAAGGGGTAATTTAAAAAGGTGGAAATAAAGTCATAGTTGAATAAAGGCAATGTCAATAGAAAAGACACAATTCAAATTAAACAATGCCTGGTTATACACCAAAGGCAGACAACAATCTGCTGTCTGCCTTCCCTGAAACCTCACAGTTAAATTTGTGTCCCTATGGATATGCGCCTAAAACCGCACCTTTTATTTATTTACCTGTTAATCAATATGCCTTTGCAAAATATACCATATGCTTAGCCTCTTGTCCACAGCAAACACATTTATCACCTAAATGTTCCTGCTTAAAGGGCATACACCTAGTAGTAGCACCAGTAGCATCTTTTATAGCATCCTCGCACTCCCGCCTGCCGCACCACATGGCCTTTACAAAACCTTTCTTGTTTTCCAAAGCTTCTTTAAACTCATCCATATTACCAGCTGCATAGGTATGCTCATCTCTCATGGATAATGCCTTTTCATATATACCATCATTTATACTATCCAACATATTTATTACGGTGTCAGAAATATCTTCCATCGATGCCCCTATCTTCTCAAGGCTATCCCTTCTAACCAGCACTACTTGATTATTTTTTATATCCCTTGGCCCAATTTCAAGCCGTATGGGAACACCTTTTAATTCCCATTCATTAAATTTCCATCCCGGACTTTGAGTATCCCGGTCGTCGAGTTCTACCCTAAGACCTGCCTTTTTAAGCTCGTCATACAATTCCCGTGCCTTTTCTAGCACACCTTCTTTATGCATGGCAACAGGCACTATTACCACCTGTATGGGAGCCACTTTAGGCGGGAGAACCAATCCTCGTTCATCACCATGTACCATTATTATGCCGCCTATTAACCTCGTAGATACCCCCCAGGAGGTTTGCCATACATACTTAAGCTGACCATCCTTATCTAAATATTGAATATCAAATACCTTAGCAAAATGTTGTCCCAAATTGTGTGAAGTTCCTGCCTGAAGGGCTTTTCCATCCTGCATAAGTGCTTCCATGGTGTAAGTACTTAGTGCACCTGCAAACTTCTCCTTTTCTGTCTTTTGACCAGTAATCATAGGTATTGCTAAGACATTTTTTGCAAACTCATCATATACATCAAGCATTTTTAGAGTCTCTTCTTGAGCCTCTTCATAGCTAGCATGCACTGTATGACCTTCCTGCCATAAAAATTCAGATGTCCTCAAAAAGGGTCTAGTGGATTTTTCCCACCTTACTACACTGCACCACTGGTTATACAAAAGTGGTAAATCCCTATAGGATTGAACCCATTTCGAGTACATTGCGCATATTATGGTTTCAGATGTAGGACGCACTACCAATCTTTCAGCCAGTTCTTCATCTCCCCCATGGGTCACCCATGCTACTTCAGGTGCAAACCCCTCCACATGCTCCTCTTCCTTTTTTAACAAGCTTTCCGGTATAAACAATGGAAAATAGGCATTTTTATGCCCTGTTGCCTTAAATCTCTCATCCAATTCTCTCTGAATGTTTTCCCAAATTGCATAGCCATATGGCTTAATTACCATACACCCCTTAACTGGAGAATAATCAACCAGATCCGCCTTCATTATCACATCCGTATACCATTGTGAAAAATCCTCTTCTCGAGGGGTAATATGGGCTACAAATTCCTGTTTTTTTTGTGCCATATAAAAAACTCCTTTCAAATCTATATAAAAAAACTCCTATCCTTAATCAAAGGACGGAGTTCCCCCGCGGTACCACCTTTATTGACTATATTAAATATATAATAAGTCCTCTCAATTGAATAACGGTCAACCTAAATACCGGCAAGGTATACTTATATTCCACCTTGCTGCTCCAGGGCGGGTTGGGGATACTTTAGGATCTTTCAGCCTAAGGATCCTATCTCTTAATCTTCCCTACTATTCCCTTTCATTACATTTAAGATAGTATATCCTGAAACACATTTTATCATCAATAATCTATCATTGCAACACATCATTATTATTTTTCAGCTGCAATTCATAGTAATCCACAATCAACTCATCAAGGAGTTGGCTTACCCACAGAATATACCTATCGTCCAGTTGCTGATCCACCGCATCATTCAGATACTTCCTAATATTCTCTATATTGTCCTGTATTTTTTGCATTTCCTTCATGTTGGTATCCCCCTGCTACATAGTATGCTATATTTTTATAATATATATAGCTAGCACAGCCCATATATTTATGTGCCTTATCTATTATACGCCATATTTTCGTTTTTTCCTGCTTTCTTTCTAAAAATTTAATATATTTAATGATTAGTTAAAAATTTTGGCAAAAACTGTAGGATATAAATAGACACAAGACCTATAAAAAACCCAGTTATAACAGAAACCGATGCTAAAATAGGGATATATGTAAAAAATATCCCTATAGTCCCAAATACTACAGAAGCAACTAAAAGCTGTCCTACATTATGAAATAAAGCTCCGGCAACACTTATTGCAATTAAGCTAAAATACTTCCCAAAGTACCTGTATAGTGTCCATATAACTATACAACTTAAGATACCTCCCGTCAGACTATATAGTATTGACATGGGATTACCTGCCAATAACGAGCCTAATACACACCTTATAATTACCACTAGAAGCGCCTCTCCAAACCCAAATAACGCTATAGTAACCATAGTCATAATATTGGCTAATCCAAGTTTTATTCCGGGAATCAATACAGGTAAAAAGCTCTCTATATAATGAATTACAATGGCTTGTGCAGTTATAAGGCTTAAAACCACCATCTTTTTTGTATTATTCATAACACCATTCCCTACTTTACTATATCGTCAACACCATTATTGCTCACATTAGTTCCCTCTATCTTTACCACCATTTTGTGTGGCAGGCATACTATAACCTGACCAGGGTCTTGTATCCAGCCTTCATGTATACATATCTTATCGGGACAATTAGCGTCTATAATACTTACCCCTTTATCATCTATTCGGATTACATTATATCCACCATTGCCTGTCTCTATGGTAAATTCTTTCCCAATAGTATCTACTGACATTGGAATCTTCTCTATTATCCTGCCATCTACTTCAACAATAACCTGCCTTTCATACTCACCCCTTGCCAACCACTTAGCACCAAATATCCCTATGAGAATAAATAATAATACCACACAATATATAAAAATATCCCCTATCTTAAACAATTGCTTCATTTTTTATATCCATACTCTCTATCTGTTATGTTAATTGGCACTGAGAATTTTTTTGACAAGGTTACCTTTTTATCAGTAGATACCAATAATGCATCTACCCCTTCCAATTCATCTATAATATTAAACCCTTCATAACCCATTACAAAAAGGCAGGTAGACAATGCATCGGCATCTATAGATAATGGCGATATAACAGTAGTTGCTATTATACCTTTATCAGCAGGATAACCAGTCTTTGGATCAAATATATGATGGTATCTCTTACCTGTCTCTTCATATATCTTTACCATATATCTTTGATAATCTCCAGAGCTTACAACTGCGCTATCTGAAACCTCCAATACTGCAAAGTATCCTTCATTATCCTTACTGGTTCTGGGATTTTGGACACCTATATTCCATTTAGAGCCATCCACCTTATTACCTATGGCCATAATATTACCACCTAAATTTATCAATGCATGTTCTATACCATATTTTTTAAATATCCTTGTCACCTCATCAGCTGCATATCCTTTTGCTATGGCGCCAAGGTCTATTCCCATACCCTTTTCCATAAGGTATACACTATTTTTGTCCCTATCAACTACTATCTTCTTATAATCTACATATTTTAAAGCCCCCTGTATTTCCTCAGCTGAGGGAACACGTGGATGTTCTGATTTTATATCCCACAGTTTTATAAGCGGGTATATGGTAATATCAAACATACCATTACTCATGCTACAATATTCAAGCGCCTTATCCAATACATATAGTGTGTCCTTATGAACAGTCACAGGAGCCTTACCTGCATTTTTATTTATCTTACTTATATCACTGTCATCTATGGTAGTACTCATATGCTCCTCGATCTCTTGTATACGATATATGGCTTCATCAATTGCCTTATCTACATTTTTCCCTCCATAGGCAGTAAGGGTTATTATGGTATCAAGGGCAAATGCCTCCCTTTTATGTTCATCATACTTATTTGCACTGCAACCCGATATACATATGCAACATATCAAAACTACTATGGTGATTATTTCCTTTTGTCTAGCTTTATGGTGTGCCAATTTCAAACGTCTCCATTCCATAAAATACTTCAGACATAATCTTTACTACTTACCTTCATGTTTTAGATAACCCTTTTCAACTGAATCATCTATCATCCTTTGTGCATATTCCCAGAGCACTTCTGAACTATCCTTTATATATTTATTTCGCTCTATAACTTTTGAATAGTCCACATCATGCTCACGCCAAGTGTATCCTTTAGTCATATAATTATGATATAAAGGTTGCAGCCTGTCAAGGGCAGCTCCAAACCTAGCCTCCGGAGTAGAACGTTCTTCAAACTCCCTCCATAACTCCATAAACTCATCACACTGATCTTCCGGTAACATTCCAAAAAGCTTCCTTGCAGACCTTATTTCCCTCTCTGACTTGTCCAATCCAGCCTTCTCATCATAGCAAAATGTATCACCAGCATATATCTCTACCAAATCGTGGACAAGTACCATCTTTATTACTCGGCAAAAATCCATATCTTTATCATCTACATATTCTCCTAATAGCATAGCCATTATGGCAATATGCCAGGAATGTTCTGCATCGTTTTCTCTCCGTGAAGCATCCATCAATACGGTTTGACGATAGACCTCCTTTGCCTTGTCTATCTCCTTTATAAACTGCATCTGTTTAGACAATCTATCCTTATCCATAGTTTTTCCTCCTTTATCTTATACGAAATATTGTTCTGTCCACGTTTCCTTCTATAAGGTCCTTTAACCTATGTTTTGAACTGCCAATTATGACAGTAGTTCCCTGTTTAACCGGCTCGGATAGAAATTTAAGCTTGGCCTTCATACCATTTGCCCCTTCCCTACTACTTCCATTACAATACTTTTCCAAGGAATCTATATGATCTAACAGCTCATATACATCCTTACCTTCAACTTCCCTTATAATGGATGTAGAGTCTTTCGGATCCTTCAAGATCCCTGGAGCTGATGTCAATAATATAAGCATTCTAGCCCGCACTAATACTGCTATCTGTGCGGCAGTTTCATCATTATCTATACATTCTACAACATTCTCATGATTTTGCTTTAAGTTATACAGCTCCATTTTGCGTATCTCTTCGCTACTTACCGAGTCATTATAATTGACTATAGGTATAGCACCCTGCTCAGATGCACGGTTTAAAAGTTTTCTTATAAACTCGCGCTTTTCAGGATCATTAAAATGTTGATGTTCTACCAATATCTGTCTTACAGAATATTTAGGATCTATAAACCTTCTGTAATTTTCCATTAGTATGGCTTGTCCCTGAGCCGCATAATCAGCCTTTACCTCCTGCATGTCTAAACCCTTTAGCTCATCCCCATTATTACGCTTCATATAGTCCAAACGCCCTATTTCAACAGAGCCCGAGGTGACCCATATAAAGTCCGGATTAAGATCCATACCCAATCTGCTAAATACATTATAATCTATATCATATTCGTCCTTGCGTATAAGTGCCATAGAACCTATTTTCCCAACGATTTCATGATCAAATTTCATTTATACAACTCTACCCCCAAAACTCAAATTTAATAGAACGTAAAAACATATCATTTAATACCTTTTCCGGTTCCCTTTTGTCAAATAGTATGGCATATACTCCCTGACATATGGGCAAGTCAACATTGTATTCTTTAGATAAATTTACAAGGGCTCTAGTAGTATCTACCCCTTCTGCTAATTTTACAAAATACTCTCCCTTTGCATATGCCTCACCAAATCTACGGTTATGACTATGGGCTGAAAAAAGTGTAGCTTCATAATCACCTAAATGGCATAGGCCATAAGCAGTAAAAGGATCGCCACCTAGTGCCCTTATAAGGCGGGAGATCTCCCTAGTACCCCTTGCCATAAGGGCTCCTTTGAGACTGGTAAGATTAAATCCATCTAGCATGCCTGCAGCAATCCCTATTACATTTTTAGATGCCGCCCCTATCTCATTGCCTATTAAATCATGTCCATAATAAAACCTTATAAGTTCACTGGCGAATATGTCAACAAGTTCCTTTGTAATTCCAGTGTCTGCAGAATCAATTACCATGCAATTTGGTATACCATTTATATAATCCTGTACATGACCTGGACCTACCCATATTGCCAAATTGACATCCTTATCTATCCCATCATTAAATACTTCTGTAAGCCTTTTACCCGTATCTGCCTCTATTCCCTTCATACACAGGACAAAGGTTTTGCCCTCTATATTGTACTTTGATAGTCTGCCCGCAAATTCCCTCAACCCTTGGGCGCTTATAGATATAATTATTACATCTCCATGGGATATGGCCTCATCCAGAGAATTGGTAAGCTTTATAGATGGCGGGAGGGTAAGATAACTATTTTGCCTATTCAGTTCTAAATTTTTATATGAATCAGAATTCTTCCTACCCCACAACATTACATCATAACCTAATTTTACACAATACCAAGCCAAAAAACTACCCCATCTTCCACATCCCAAGACAGAAATTTTCATAATAACTACCTCATTTCAATTTTCTTTTTATAGAATAAATACCCATCACAACTTATTAAATATGTATAACCAACCATGAATATTATATTATCCTTAAATATATTACACAAGAACTTAATATGCAATCTTCAATTTGTAATATGGATTATATTGACATAAATAATGATTAATAAAAGAATACCGTAAAACCACTGAATAAGCAGTCTTACGGTATTATCTTAGTTAATCATTTTCTAGTTTGCCCTGTATGAGAAGCTCTAGATCCTCTAGCATCTTATGCACCTGATCCCTGCTTATAATAAATTCTGCCTTCCCTTGACGTACAACTGAATAAAAATCCCTGTCATATGGTACATAATCCACATGGATCTCCCGATCTTTTCCCTTGTTTAAGAAAAAGGTGGTCTTGACTTCGGCCTTTTCTGTCGACTCCTTATCATTTTCTGCATCCACAAGCAGTCCTATAATACTCTGATAATACTTTTTAAATGGACTCTCCTCTACTTCTTTGCCATCCACTTTATAAACGGTTTCTATCTCATCCTCTTCCCCTTCCTTTTCTGCCTTTTTAGTAGAACGCTCTAGGGTAAGAGTATGAGCTTTTCCTTCACCTTCTACAACTATCTTATCAACATCATCTATATTGACTATAAATGCAAACTTTTCTACGAGTTCAAACGGCTTGATATCCATAAATGATACCTTTTCCTTTGCCATCGTATATACTGCATTAGAGTCTGCCGTTTTAAAATATACTTCATCATCGCCTGCATCTTTTCCAAAATACAGATGAACAGTATTTGATTTATCCTTTACCACGAGTTCCCTAGAGGGAACATCTAAGCCATACTGACCCAAATCTGAAGGATCATCATCTATGAAGCCTTTTATTTCAAGATTTGGTATGTCGGAGAGTACCTTCTCAATGCCATTGCTATCTACTCCCATCGGCTGATTATACGGCTTTATCATCTTCCACATTCCAAGACCAAATTGGGCTTCATCTTCAGAACGATTGTCATTTTCCTTAATTTCTATAACAGTTTTATCTGCAATAACCATCTTTAGGTAAGATAGCTCTTGTACATTTATCTCGGTCAACTTTTTCTCCCGTATATCGTCCATTTTATAGCTAAAGTGTTCTCCGTGATTCATCCATACGGCATAGACCTTAGGATCGCCCTCTATCATAATATAATAATTATTTCCTGTAGGTGCCTTGTCCCCAAGATAAAATACTTTAGTCTTATTACCGTCTTCAAGCTCTGCCCATGCCTTTACTGAAGGCTCTTTGAGGCCATATTGGGATAAATCATCAGGATTTTCATCTACTACCCTCTCAGCATATAGGCTTGCAAAACTATAGGCAATATCATCTATATAGGTCTGCTTTAGCTTTACAGGATGTGGATAATCAATAGACCACTCTTCTCCCTTCTTTATAAAGGTTAAGGTAGAATCCTTTGATTGAAGCACCATCTTGTTTATTTTATCCTTCTCTACCTTACTCAGCTCTATCTTTTCCTGTTCTCCCTCAGCATCTTCTTTTTTCGTAGGTCGGTTCTTCATAAATATATAACTACCTATAAGCAAGCCCAATACTACTATTAGTATAATTATCTTATTGCCCTTACTCATAGATGTCTCCTCCTCAGCCATACCATAAGTCCTGCCAAAAAGATCACAACAGGAATAACTATAACCACAATACCCGACCAAACTAGAGATTGCATACCCGTTATATTCAGTCTAGTATATTCAAGACTCTTCGAGCGGATAGATATCATATCCTTTTTATCCTGCAACCAGCTAAGGCTGTTTAATAACAATTCGCCATTCCCCGGAACTTGAGCGGAAAATTGTCCATCGGTAAATGTAGCATTACCTACAACCACAATTTTAGTAGTCTTTTCCTTATTATCCTCATAGGTTTTATCCGTAACCGCTACAGCCAAATCAAAAGGTCCTTCAAAATCACCTGTTTCCTTGTCCACAGTCTTTGCATCTAGATTCTTCTTTCCCCATGAATTAGATGAGGTGGTGAGTAATGGCTCAACTTCTATGGACCTCTTCTTTTTGTCCAGCGTCTCTATTCCCTGTGCACCAGGCATAATAACCATCATGTCTTTGCTCTTTAAAGGGGATATTATATCATGGGATTCCATATTAGGTACTAACCATACCGGATTACCTGCATGATGATTTCTATCGCCTTCAACTATTATGGAGGGTTGAATGGCTACGCCATAACTTTTCAGCAATGATTGAAAATTAGTTAATTCATCACGGAGCACATCAAATAGAAATACTGCCCTTCCTTGATTTGTAAGATACTCCCTTATCTTTTTATCCTCTTCTTCTGAAATATCCCGTTTAGGAGATATTACCATAAGCAAATCGATATCCTCTGGTATCTTATCTTCAGTAAGGAGGTTAAGTTCTTTCACCTCATAGTTCTCATTTTCAAACCTTTTTTTCAATTCAACCGACAATGCCGTTTCATCATGCCCCTGTAAGGTATATACAACTGGATTTTTCTCAGAAGTAACATATGATATTGCACTAGTCACCCTCTGTTCTACAGCAATTGATTCTGCCCTATAGGTTTGGTAGTTATAATCATATAGATCAAAGGGACTTATAACTTTAAATTTATTTCCGCTTATGACTATGAGGCTACCAGTACTTAATCCATTCCCTTCCTTATCATACTGTTTTGCAAATGTAGGATTTTTCACAGGATCTACATATTCAACAGATACCTTTTTTGTACGTGCCTCATATTTCTTGAGTATCTCATCTACTTCCTTATTTTCCTTTCCTGCCTCATATAGACCTATTATCCTTATATCCTGATCAAGGTTATCTAGTATCTTATAAGTGTCTTCAGATATTGAATATAGTTTATTTTGCGTTAAATCTAACTTCCATGGTATCTGATCCACTAAAAGATTTACAACTATCAATATGGCTAGTACTACTGCGGTCATCAATGTGGCGTATCCACCATACTTGAACTTTTTATCTTTAAATGATTCAAGGATACTTCCTTTTTTCAACGTACTCCCCCCTTAGCTCCATCTTTTTTTGTCTATTCTACGTATAGTCAAAAATACAAAAGCAAAAGAAAACGTTACATAGTATATTATTGGGCTTAAACTAATGACTCCCATCGCAAAGTCTTGATATCTTTTAAGAAGTGAAAACCACTCAAAAAATTTTACAATAAACGCATCATAAATAGTACTATTAATCATATATACTATTACTATTATAATGCCGCCCACCGCTGCAGTGCCAATAGTAACAAAGGTATTTCTAATGCTAAAGTATACAAATAATGAAATTAATGCAACCAGTATAGATGCAAAAACCACTCCCGGAATAGTTCCTGTAGGCAAACCTTGCTGTATACCCTCAAGGAGCCATATAAAAAGCATCACGCCAAATGTGACTATACCTGCAGTTACCTGATTCTCCGTAAGGGATGAGATAAAAAGACCTATGGATATAAAAGCAGAACCTAATAGGAAAAATCCCACATATCCACCTATAATCTCCCCAACAGGTACTTTGCCAAAAAAACTTAATATTATCGGATACAAGCAAGTTATAAGCAAAGTTATCAAAAAAACTGTTACTGCAGCAAAATATTTGCCAAATACAATGTCCGATACCTTCAAAGGACTTGTAAGAAGCAGTTGATCGGTCTTTTGTCTAGCTTCTTCAGACATCAGTCTCATAGTAAGGAGTGGTATGGCAAACAAAAATACAAAGGTTATACTGGCAAGTACACTATTATAATTCGGACTTGCAGACATCAAGTTGTACAATGCAAAAAATATACCCGATATCAATAAAAAAGATCCCATAAAGATATAGCCGGCAGGTGAAGAAAAATACATCTTCATCTCTCTTTTAAATACTGACAGCATAATTATGATACCCCCTCTTCTTCCGTAGTAACATGCAAAAAGATATCTTCAAGAGTCATATCCATAGACTTCATCATTAGTATTGGATACTGTGCCCTACTCATAGCAAAGAATAGTGATTTTCTTATGTCGATATCCTTTTGTGATTCAACTAAAATATCTACGGTATCAGGCTCTTTATTTCCCTGAATATCAGCGTATTTTACTCCCTGTATTTCCCTTATTGTTTTTAGTACTTGCTTGTCAGGCCCTGATACCCTGAGTATCAGTTTACTGCTATCACCTATCCTTCTAGATAGATTTTCTGGGGTATCGCTTGCTACCAGCTGACCTTTATTTATTATGATTACCCGCTCGCACACCGCACTAACCTCAGGTAATATATGGGAACTCAATATTATCGTATGCTCTTTCCCCAATTCTTTTATAAGATTTCGAATTTCGATAATCTGTTTTGGATCCAAGCCTACAGTAGGTTCATCCAGTATAAGTACCTCAGGATTACCAATCATAGCCTGAGCTACTCCAACCCTTTGTTTATAGCCTTTTGATAGGTTCTTTATGAGTCTTCCCCTTACATCACCTATACCCGTAAGTTCGGTTACCTTGTCTAAGGTCTTCTTTTTATTATTTACATCGACCTTCTTTATATTGCTCACAAATTCCAGATATTCTTCTACCGTCATATCCATATAAAGCGGTGGAAATTCCGGTAAATATCCTATACGTTTCTTTACTTCTAAAGGATTTTCCAGGATATCATAGCCATCCACTTTTATTGTACCTTCTGTTGCCGATATATAACCGGTAATTATATTCATAGTGGTAGACTTCCCGGCACCATTAGGTCCTAAAAAGCCAAGAATTTCACCTTTGTTTACAGTGAAATTGATATGATCTACAGCAACATGCTGTCCATATCTCTTGGTAACATTTTGAACTTCTATCAACGGTCTCCCCCCTATTTTTTTGTATTATTTGTAACGACTATTATATCATCACGCAAATGATTATAGCAAAAGTTTTTGAATAAATTGTGAATAATTTATTAAATAAATTCCTTGTAATGCCACTTTACTCCTTGAGGGGTATCCTCTAATATTATACCTCTACTCTTTAAATCATCCCTTATCTTGTCGGCAAGTGCCCAATTTTTCTCCCGCCTGGCCTGCTGACGCTTTTCTATAAGTAATTGTACTTCCATATCTATATCCTGCTCTTTATCCTTTTTAAGAATACCTATTACCCTGCAAAGCTCTAACAACCTATCATAGGCAACCTTTATTACCTCCTTAGGTGTATCTGCATTTAGCGTTGAATTTGCATCCCTTACCATATCAAATATGGCTGCTATGGCATCGGCAGTATTTATATCATCCTCCATTGACTGTTCAAATTCTTTCTTATAGCCATCCAAACGCCCTAAAAACTCTGTATAAACCTCAGATATTGTTCCACACTCCTTTGCATTCTCCATCAAATATTCCATATTCTCCTTTGAATTATACAACCTCTCTAGGGCACTTTGAGCCTGTTTTAAAAGTTCCTTGCTAAAGTTTATTGGATTCCTATAATGGGCAGATAACATGAAAAATCTCACCACTTCGAGGTCAAACTCTTCCCCTATCTCCCTTACTGTAAAGAAATTACCAAGGGATTTTGACATCTTTTGATTGTTTATATTTATATAACCATTATGGAGCCAATATCTAGCAAACGGCTTACCAGTCAAACCTTCACTTTGGGCAATTTCATTTTCATGATGGGGAAAAATAAGATCCTGACCCCCTGAATGAATATCCATAGTTTCACCCAAGTATTTCATAGACATAACAGAGCACTCTATATGCCATCCAGGCCGTCCTTTGCCCCATGGACTATCCCATGCAGGTTCTCCCGCCTTTTGAGCCTTCCATAGGGCAAAATCCATTGGATTTCTCTTATTTGTATTTACATCTATGCGTGCTCCCGCCTCTAAATCATCTATACTCTGCCCCGATAATTTGCCATAGTCTGGGAATTTTTTAGTATCGAAATATACATCCCCATCCAATTCATACGCCAATCCCTTATCTATAAGCCTTTGTACAAATTCTATTATATCATCTATATGTTCCGTAGCCCTTGGATGATAGTCAGCCCTCTTTATATCCAATGCATCTGCATCTTTAAAATATTCGTCTATAAACTTATCCCCAAGTTCCTTTATGGATACACCTTCCTCATTGGCACGTCTTATCATCTTATCATCTATGTCGGTAAAATTTTGAACAAATGTGACATTATAACCCTTATACTCAAAATATCTTCTTAAGGTGTCAAATACTATAAATGGACGAGCATTTCCTATATGAAAATAGTTATAAACGGTAGGTCCGCATGAATACATACGCACCTCTCCTTCATGTATAGGTACAAATTTTTCTTTTTCCCTAGTAAGTGTATTATACAGTTTCATCTTTACCCTCCAATTTTTTTATTGATTTTTCTAAACATATAATTTTATATTTTAAAATATCAATCTGTTCCTCTACAGGATCCGGCATCCTTATCTGATCTAGGTCAATGCCTTCATCGCATATCTTCCTCTTATCCTTTATTACTATATGCGCTGGTACACCAACTGCTGTACAATTTGCCGGTACTTCCTTAAGCACCACGGCATTTGCTCCTATCTTTGAATTATCCCCTACCTTGAAAGGTCCTAGTACTTTGGCTCCTGTGCTTATAACAACATTATTTCCTATAGTGGGATGCCTTTTACCAGTCTCCTTGCCAGTACCACCGAGGGTAGCTCCCTGGTATATAGTAACGTTATCACCTATTTCAGCAGTCTCACCTATAACCACACCCATTCCATGATCTATAAATAGACCTTTACCTATTTTAGCCGCAGGGTGTATCTCAATCCCAGTTATAAATCTATTTATCTGAGAAATTATACGGGCAATTAGCCTCCATCCCTTATTATAGAACCAATGTGCTATTCTGTGAAGTATTATGGCATGGATTCCCGGATAGCATAGCAATACTTCAAAGGCATTTCTAGCGGCAGGATCCCTTTCAAGTACGGCATTTATATCATAACGCAAGGCCTTAAACATTACATTTCACTCCTTAAAAATTTCTATACTAAAAAAACCTACGCATCTGATAAATCAGAGACGTAGGCTAGCTTACGCGGTTCCACTCTGTTTGAGTAAATTACTCCCCTCGAAGCATTAACGCAGCATATACGGCATACCCTACTAAAAATTCGAATATGCAGCTCCCAGGTGCACTTTCAATATATACCCTTTCCAGAATGATTTCCACCCGATGATCATCCCTCTCTGTGGATGGCATATATATACTTCTCCCCGTTCATCGCCATTATAGATTTTTAGTTTTATCAATATATTATATGCAAGATATTTAAAAGTCAATAATTAATAACCCGTTTTGCCCTCTTTAAAACATAAAAATGCAAAACTTGGTTTTTATCTACTTATTTTTGTACTCACCAGGCGTTAGTCCAATATTTTTCTTAAAAAGACGCGAAAAATATGCAACATCTGTAAAACCTACTGCATTAGCCACCTCATATACCCTATATCTAGGATCCTTAAGCAGCTTTTTTGCTTCCCCCAGTCTTATATTATTTAACACATCTACAAAATTAGAGCCTGTATATTTTTTAAACAATTTGCTTAAATGCCATGTGCTAACATATAGATGATCTGCAACTTCCTGTAAGGTAAGATTTTTATGATAATTCTCTTGCATATACTCTATTGCCTTTGATATATATAAGCTTTGGTATTCGTTTTCCTGTCCTTCATAATTAGAATTATCAGAAATACCATAGTACTGTTTTATCTGTTTTTCAAGATGCCCATAATACTCCTTTTCCTCTCTATCCTTTTGTATTTCATATTTGGCTTCATTTACTGCCTCCATTAATTCGCTATTTTTGGTAGGCTTAAGTAAAAATCTAAACGCCCCCAAATGTACAGCTTCCTGTGCATAGGCAAAATCCCTGAAACCTGTAATGATGATTATTCTGCAATCATCTTTTAAATCTTTTATTTTTTTTATCATATCCAACCCATCTATGCCAGGCATCCTTATATCAGTAATAATGATATCAGGTTTCTTATGTCTTATAATTTCCAGACCTTCTTCACCATCTTCCGCTTCGCCTACTATTTCACAACCCAGTGTGTCCCAGTCTATGGTCTTTCTTATACCTTCCCTTATCACATATTCATCATCTATTATCACTACTCCAAACATACTTCTGCCCCCTTAAAACTACTTTTTAAATGGCAATATAACGGTCACACAGGTGCCCTTCCCCCTATGACTAGATAAATCTATCCCATATTCTTTGCCATACATCAGCCTTATCCTTCTGTGAACATTTATCATACCTATATGTGTATTACTTTGTACCTCTTTTTCTATATCAACATCCTCATCTAAATATTTTTTTATGAGCTGCAGTTTCTCTTCTGACATGCCTATGCCATCATCCATAACTTCCATAAGCAATCTGTACCCTTGAATACCACTTTTAAGATATATATGTCCCCCGCCTTTTTTGTTCTCCAATCCGTGATACACTGCATTTTCTATAAAAGGTTGTATCGAAAGCATTGGTATTATACAATCAAGGGTGTCTGAATCTATTTCTTTTATAATACTTATCCTATCGCCAAATCTTTTTTGTATAAGAAATGCATAATTATCGATATATTCTATTTCCTTAAATAGCGGTATTTCCCGCTCATTACCCCTATTTAAGCTAGCATCTATTATAAAGGCAAATGCCTCTATCATCTCGCTGATCTCATCTAAATCAGCAAGTTTTGCCTTCCAACTTATAGTCTCTAATGTATTATATAAAAAGTGGGGATTTATCTGAGCCTGAAGCGCTTTTATCTGGGCGTCCTTTAGCGCTATCTGCTTCTTATATACAGAGTTTATTAAATTTGATATCTCTATAGACATATTGTTAAAACTATCAAATACATATCCAAGCTCATCCTGCCTTTTAATCTGTACAGTAGCCCCAATTTCTCCATCCTCAACCCTTTTCATGGTATTTATAAGTATCTTAGTTGGTTTTACTATATCAAAATACATTATATATATGACAACCATCCATAAAGGTAGTGTTAAAGTGCATAATATGGCTATTTTTTTTGCTGTTTTTTTTACATCTTCCAAAAATATATTTGAGGATATGGTGACAGTGATTTTCCAATCGATGGGAGTTACATCTTTATATATTATGTAAAGCGTATCATGATTTATAAATACCTCTTCTATACCCTGTTTATTATTATTAAGCATTTTTTTTATATCTACAGGTGTAGATGCTAGACTAAAACTGTCAAATGCAAAAAGCTTTATATAGTCATCATTATATATAGATATATTCTGTTTTTTGCTAATCGCAAAGTCTTTAAAAGAGTCAAACAGATATCCTTCGTCTATCTTATATGCCAATACACCTATCTCTTCAAGGGAATTTATATCGTATACCATTTTTATAAGGTAAATACCTATAGAATTGTTATATTCTTCATGAAAATACCATATTGGCTTTCCCTTTTGCTCTTTAGCACTATTATATATATCTTCTATAAGTAAATCAGGAGGATTATAGGCTTGAAAATTTTTATTTACCCCATAGGTCTTCCCATTAGCTGTAAAATGAAAGAATACTGCTTTAAGCTCTGATTTTGAATGCAATATTGATTTAAGATATCTCTCGAAATCTTCCTTAAATGTATACTCAGATAATATATCCTTACACACTTGAAGCTTTAACTGTTTATCAAACACATATATATTATCGTCATAGAGCATTTCCTGGGCAAATGTATTGAGCTTTAAAGTACGCTCCATCAATAGATCTGATAACTCGTTTACGCTTTGCCAAGAATACTGTATAACCTTCTCCTTTATAGCCTTTGCATAGTTTTTATATCCTGTGTATCCAATTACCACCATTGGGTATATTATCAATATAACAGTTATAATTATAAGCTTTTGTCTTATGGATAATTTTTTAGCCATGCATTATCACCCCAATTTATATGATATTTTCGATAAAAAATCTATATATCCTGCCAAAAAAAAATCAATAGGCCAATAAAATGCAAGATATGCCAAGATAGACAGTTTTGTTATATAAATAGAAATACTAAGCTTTAATATATAGGTAATATATGCTATAATTTTGTAATAGCAATGCATTTCAAATAGACAATTTTTCTAGGAAGGTGTTGATGCACTGTGTATAAAAGGGAAAAATGTGTCTGCATACTATTTACGTTAGGCATTATATGCACTATCTTTGCAAGTTGTTCTCAGGATAGTAGACCCTATACCTACCAAGACGAAATAATTCACTCAAGCAACAATCCTTCCAACACTGATGAAATAGATAAAAATCAGCAAATTCGCATAGTAACGTATCATGTAGGTGAAGACACATGGGCAGGCACATATAATGAGGTATTAAATGACTATATAAAAGAAAACCCCCACTTGAATATTATCGATGAATCTGTGCCAGCTCCTGGAGATATAATAAGGACAAAGATTAAAACCGACTTTGCATCTGGAAACGAACCGGATATATGTTTCTTTTTTACCTCTGCCGATGCAAAGCCATTGGTAGAATCAGGGAAATTGTTTGCATATGATGAGGAACTAAAAAAAGATAAGGAATGGGGGGATAATTTTTTACCTGCTGCTTTAGATGCAGTAAGATATAAGGATGGAAAAATATACGCTATTCCCACAATAGGATTTTATGAAGGACTCTTTTGTAATAAAGATCTATTTGATAGATATGAAATTGATATACCACGTACTTATGATCAACTAAAAAAATCTATAGAAATATTTAGCAATAATGATATTATCCCTATAGCAGACTCCATCTCAGATTCATACTATCTTATAGAAACTTTTATACTTTCTACTGCAGGTCCAACATTACAGAACGAATTTTTTGATTCCTCTTGGGCTAAAGGGCTTGATTATATAAAAGAATTATATCATATGAATGCATTCCCCAAAGATGCCCTGACCATAAAGGAACCTGAAGCTAACAGACTATTTGTTGAAAAAAAGGCAGCCATGCTGATAGCTGGATCATGGGTGCTAGGCCAGATAAGAGATCAGCAAAATACTGTAGTAATACCTCTCCCGCTGGTACCAGATGCCAAAGCCCATCCAAATGATATAATAGGGGGTTTTGACTCAGGTTGGTATATAACCAAATCCCTTAATGATGAAAAGAATAATGAACCGCTTAAGATGGTTAAATATTTTACATCTCCAGAGATAGTAGCCAAATTTATCAATAAGGCGGGAGTACCTGCTATGAAATCTATGTCCCCCATAATGACTACCCCCCTACAGAAGAGCGGATATGAGATGTTTTCAAAGGCAAATACAATTACAAAACCCATAGATAATAAGATATCGCCATCAGCCTTTTCCCACATAAGAACTAATATGGCTTATATAGTAGAGAATAAGAAAACTGCACAAGAAGTGCTTGATGAAGCAAAAGCTTTAAATAGATAAATCATCAAATAAAAATCTGATATGCCTATAATAAAATAATATGCTCCTCCTTGTCTTAAACAGTTTTTATTATTTTAACTGCTTACCACAAGGGGAGCATATCAGGTTTTCTCATTCAACCTTTCACTGCACCTGCTGTCAATCCATCTACAATTTGTTGCTGAAATGCTAGATAGACGCACAACATAGGCAGCACAATTATGGTAATTGCAGACGCCATAAGGCCATAATCTGTTCCATACTGACTGCTTATTTCATTGAGCAATACATTTATGGGCTGCATATTGCGAGATCTTAATATAATAATAGACATAAACAAATCGTTGTATGACCATAGAAAGGAAAATATACCAACAGTAGCAAATGCCGGTTTTGCTATGGGAAATATCACCTTGCTATATATTTGCCATGCATTACACCCCTCAACTACAGCTGCCTCTTCCAATTCTATTGGGATAGTAACCAGATAACCCATTAAAACAATAATAGCAAAGGATAGATTACCTGCTACCTGTGGTAATATAAGCCCTAGGTAGGTATTGGTCAATTTCATCTTATATAGCATTCCAAATAGAGGGATAGCTGTAACATAGGCAGGAAAAAGCAGACTTCCTACTATTAACATATTAAAAAAGCCTTTTGTTTTGAAATTATATCTTGACATTACATATGCTGCCATCCCTCCAAAAAGTATTACCAAAACAACCACAGAACCTGACACAATAAAACTATTTAAGTACCCACGTCCAATACTCATCCTCTTGAAGGCATTTACATAGTTATCTAAATAAAAACTATTAGGTAGCGCAAAAGAATGTTGTATCACATCTTTAGAGGGTTTAAATGAGTTATTAATCACCCAGACAAGGGGATAAATAGTAGTAAATGCATATAAACATAATACTATATATGTAATTGTCTTTCCTCCGCTGCCCTTTTTCTTCACTTTTGTCGACATATAAAGCATCCTTTCTTTAAAATCTACATAATACAATACTTATCTGTTTTCAATAGGTAATTTCCTCTCTCTTTAGCAGTTTATCTAGTAAAAGTGATATTACAACGCCTAATACTACTATAAGCACAGCTATAGTGGAGCCATAACCAAATCTATTATCTGTAAATGTTTTTTGGTACATATAAGTACTAAACAGCTCTGTCGTCCCCATAGGGCCTCCCTGTGTAATGACAAATACTATGTCAAATACCTTGAGTGTACCAGTAATTGCTAATATTAAACACACCTTTATCATATCCCAAATTAAAGGAATGGTAATATAAAATGTTTTAGTAAATCCATTTATACCATCTAGCTGAGCACATTCATATAATTCTTTAGGTATACGTTTAATAGCAGTTAATAGAATAACAAAATAAAAACCTATATACTGCCATATAATAGGGATACTCACCATTCCCATAGCCTTTTCTTCAGAAAGCCATATAACTGGTTCCTTGCCCATAATGGTCCTTATGCTATTTAATAGTCCACCTTCGTATACATAAAACAATTTAAACAAAAGACCGATAGCCGTTGCTGAAATAACAACAGGAAAGAAAAATACTGTTTTAAAAAAGTTGCTTCCGACCTTGATACTATCTACCAATATGGCAAATAACAGTCCTAAACCTACCTGTATGATGCAAACAAAAAACATCAGTATAAAGGTGTTCTTTGCCGCCGTCTTTATAATGGGATCATGTATCAATCTTTTATAATTTCCTAATCCTATAAACTTGGAATAAAAGAATCCATCCCAATCGAAGAAACTCTTGTAAAAATTCATAAAAAAGGGGTAGTACAAAAATATGCCCATAAGTAAAAAAGCTGGGAATAAAAATAATACTAGAGATGTTTTGCTTTGATACTGTTTCAATGAATCTTCCCTCCCATAATCATTTGTAGTTAGATATAGGCTAACAACAATTTATGCTGCTAGCCTGCATCATAACTTTTTAACTATTTCCTTATTGCTCTGGATTTTGAACTTTCATAACTTCTTCTAATACATCCTCAGGAGTCTTTTTGCCTGTTACAATAAATGGTGTTCCTTGTTTTACTATGACATTAAAAGCTTCTGGAGTAAGTCTAGAATCAATTGGCATATTCAATGTACTAGCCTCTGCAAACATCTTGTGACCATCCTGGGCAACTGGGCTTAGACCAGGCACCGATACCCTTGCAGCAGGAATACCCCCATTTGCTGTAGCCATCTTTTCTATCATCTCTTCACTCAAAAGATAATCCACCAATTTTATAATAGCCTCCTGCTTATCTGGATCATCATATCCCTTTTTACTGATATAATAACCTGATGAGAAACCACCAATTATGGATTTGGGATCCATTTTCCCATTAGGCGCTGGCGTCATGGGAATAACGGTCATATCATTTTGAAGCTCCTCATCACACCCACCTATAAACCATGAACCTTCAAGTATCATAGCAGCTTTCTTTTCACGAAATAGATTTTGAGCACCTTCTATCTCTAAACCAGTAGCATCGGCAGAAAAGGCATTCATATCATATAATTTCTTCATATTATTAAATCCCTCAACCCAGTCAGGATTTACACCGTTTGAAAATACATCTTTATGCCCTTCAGCACCTGCAGCAGATAATACAAAATGTTCAATTAAGTAATGGGACTGACCTACTGGAGCAGCAATGGGAACTATGCCCTTTTCTTTTAATTTCTTTACTGCATTTTCTAACTTATCCCAGTCCGTAGGTAAATCAAGATCATTTTCTTCAAACATTTTTTTATTTACAAATAATCCTTCATAAAAACCTGTAACAGGTAAAGCATAGATCTTACCATCAAACTCCCTCATGGCCTCTTTAGAGGCTTCTGTCACAGCACTGCCAAGATCAGGATGTTTGGACCACATAGTTTCATAGTCCATAACCTTGCCGCTCTCAATGAGCCCCTTAGCGTCAGCCGCCGTATAGAAAAATACCACATCAGGATCATTACCAGAAGAAAAATCGGTCTTTACCTTCGTTCTATATCCATCACCTTCAGAAGTCATCGATTCATCCTCGATTTTAATATGGGGATTCTCAGACATAAAATCTTCTATAGCTTTTTTATAAACCTCCGTCGCAGGATCCGTCCCGCCAAACATAGTAGAAGTCTTTAGGGTTACATCCTTCTCATTGTCATCATCTTTTTTGTCATCATCTTGTTTGTCATCATCTTGTTTGTCATTATTATCCTGGTCCACAATTTCATCGTCTTTTTTGTTTGCATCTGCATTTTCATCCTTGTCACCGCATCCCACAATCAATACCATTACGAGTGTCAATGACAACATAATGCACAGCCATTTTTTGGTTTTTTGCATAAAAATAAACCTCCCCTGTTAGATTTAATATTGATCTATTGCTCAATACCATCATAACAGTGGAAGGTTTGTTTTTAAACATGGTCGTTTTGGCGTTTATTGTTCATTTTTGGTTTATTACATAAATTGATTTTTATATATCACCTTTTAACTAAATAAGTCGCCTATTTTCTTGAAAAAACTTACTATGGCATCTAGAATCTTTTGAATCAGACCCTTGTTTTCTTCTACTGTACGCCTTACATCATCTAAGCTGGATGAGATCTTATCAAGCTGACTACTTATCTTGTCTATATTTAAGTCCAGCTGGCTTATCTTCTTCATTACTTCCATTATTTGATTTATCTGATCCTTATCAAGCTTTATATTGAGTTCTTTGGCTGCATTTTTTATTATAATAGTGATTTCACCTGGATCGGTTACCTTATCCTTTACCACCTTTTCCTTTACGTCTTTTATTAAAGCAGCCGCCTCATCTTTTCCTACCTCTTCCCCCAGCTCACCTGTTAACACCAACTCCTCACTGGCGGCTTTTTTAGCTTCATCACTTAGTTTTTTGCCTGTAGCTGTTTCAAAAGCCTTCATTATTCCAGTCAAAGCTGCTGTCCCTGATACCTTAAATGGAGCAGCTGCCATTACCTTTGCATCCTCTATGCCAGCAGTAGCCATGGCATTGGCGTACATCTCCTTGGTAACCCAATTTATGTTATATGTTTCAACCGATATACCTGCTCCTTTTCCCAAAGTCTCTATGTACACTGATGATATGGCTCTAGTACCTATCTTATCCTCCGATATTAAACCCTTTAAATACTCCCTCTCTTCATCATTACTAACTTCTATTATCCTTGCTTCATCTTTCGATACTCCAAATTTTTCGAGCATTTCGGTCATTTGTGAATCGTTCAAATTTGCGCCTAAACCTACAACCTTTTCCTGGTCAGCCAATGCTACGCTGCCAAACATCATCATGCAAAACGTCAATATAAATACAACAATCTTCTTTTTCATCGTGGAAACCCTCCTCTTCTTAAATTACATAGGGAATCATAATACCATACTTTTTATTGTTAAAAATCAAAAAATAATTGCTATGGCCTGGGCTGCCATACCTTGCCCTTGCCCCTCAAACCCAAGCCTTTCAGTAGTAGTAGCCTTTATGTTTATATCATCTTTATTCGCCATCAATGATTTTGCTATATTAGTTCGCATCTCATCTATATACGGTGAAAGCTTAGGCTGCTGAGCTATAATTACAGCATCTATATTACCCACTACATAACCCTTGCTACGCAATATATCTCCTGTCTTTTTCAAAAGCAATAGACTGCTAATATCTTTGTACCTTTCATCTGTGTCAGGAAAATGATGGCCTATATCTCCAAGGGTAGCTGCTCCCAATATCGCATCTATTATGGCATGCACTAGTACATCGGCATCTGAGTGGCCTAAAAGACCATATTTATAGGGTATCTCTACACCCCCTAGTATAAGAGGTCTGCCAAGTACCAGCTTATGCACATCATATCCTAGCCCTGCCCTCATAGCATATCACCTTTCAAAAAGGCTTCAGCTACAACCATATCTTCTTTTGTAGTTATTTTTATGTTTTTATAGCTGCCCATAACCATTTTAACTGGTATATCCAATCTCTCAACTAACATAGCATCATCGGTCCCATATATGCCATGCTTTTCTGCAAACTCATGTGCTCCCCTTATAACATCATATTTAAACGTCTGAGGAGTTTGCACATTCCACATTATATCCCTATACAGGGTGTCTATTACATATCCATCATCGTCAACTTCTTTTATGGTATCCTTTACAGGAACTCCCACAACGGCTGCTTCATCTTCTATAGCCGTATCTATTGTACGCTGTATCATATCCCCTGTTACAAATGGCCTTACACCATCATGTATAACCACTATATCCGTATCCAGACCTAAAGACATTATCCCCCTATATACAGACTCCTGCCTTTCACTACCACCCCGTATTACCATAATAGGCTTTTTAAAATGATACATAGAAAGTATATCGTTCTTTACATGATCCATATACTCTCCCATAGTAACTACCACAATCTTGTCTATATCTTCAACCTCGTCGAACTTCTCCAAAGTATGAACAAGTATTGGCTTATCCTTTAGATTTAAAAACTGCTTAGGCATATCAGCATCCATACGCTGTCCCTGTCCAGCAGCTACTATTATAGCCCGGACCTTATATCCCATCATATCCCCACCTTTCTCCCATAAGTATAACCAATATTTTGCTATTCCACAAGTACAAAAACTTGAGTTTCCGTAAAAATATATTGACATGCCAATATCTATAATTTTATTGATTACACGCCAAATTACCATTTTCTATTACTAGTGCAATGAAATATATACCATATTAAAGGAAAATCATAATCATTGTTACCTTTTTTTGCATTTTATGTGGAAATATGATATACTTTATATAAAATTCAGAATTTTCAAACAAAATAACTAGGATCCATTTAATCTTAATAGGAGGTTTTTTATAATGAAGAGTGTAGGATTTCCAATAAATGATAAAGAAAATGAAAAGAGACGGGCACTACTACCAAATCACCTTAAGCATGTCAAAAATAGAAAATATTTATATTTTGAAAAAGGTTATGGAAAAGTGTTGGGAATTAAGGATGAGGAATTTATAAAGGCGGGAGCTAATATCGTAGAAAAGAAAGATGTATTAAATAAAGATATTATATGTGATGCAAAGGCGGGAGATGCTAGCTATCTTGATAAATTATCAAATGGTCAAATCGTATTTGGATGGATACATGCATTAGAAAATAGTGATATAACAAAGAAATTTATTAAAAATAAGCTTACCGGCATAGCATGGGAGGAAATGTTTACGCAAGGCAGACATGTTTTTTGGAAGAATAACGAATTGGCAGGAATGGCTTCTGTATACCATGCATTTCTTTTATATGGAAAATTACCATGTGAAACAAAGGTTGCCATATTGGGAAGGGGAAATGTTGCAATGGGGGCTTACAGAATACTTACAACATTAGGTGCAGATATAACGATATATAACAAAAGTACGGAAAAACTTTTTAGAAAAGAAATAGGCAAATACGATGTTTTAGTTAATGGAATCTTATGGGATCCAAATCGAAAAGACCATATTATTTATCGAGAAGATCTAAAAAGAATGAAAGAAGGTTCTATGATAATAGATGTCAGTTGTGATGAGAATAGAGGCATAGAAACAAGCAAGGCAACTTCTATAGAAAATCCCGTATATTCAGTGGATGGTGTTTTACATTATGTTGTTGATCATACTCCGTCACTATTTTATAAATCTGCATCAAAAGTCATAAGCAGTGAAGTTTGTAAGTATCTAGATTATCTCATAGAAGGAAAATCTAAAGGGATTAAAACCTTAAATGATGCAATCATTATAGAAAATGGAAAAATTATTGATAACAAAATAAAAACAAACACGCCAAAAACTGCGTAAGAAGTAATTACTTATAGATAGACTGATCATATAAATATCCATTCTCTTTATACCGGTGGTATAGTCTAGCTATTTATGTACACCCTCTTATTAGTTGGTAAAATATCTTTACCAACCATATGGGTGCCTTTTTATTTGATCCAAATTTGAATAACCCGTAAATACAATAAAAACGATCATTTCTTCTGAAAATAAAGCCCAAATTCCTTTTTATAAAAATTATTTATGCCTATTTAAATGTTTTTATCCATTACAGATTAATGACATCATATAATTGACAAAAAAGCACATTACACTTGTAAATAATGGACTACATATTTATAGATTATACATTGAATATGTGAGATAATAATAGCATAATTAGATTCACAGCCCATAATTAAGGAGGAAATAATGAAGCGGGAGAAAATAGGAGAAAAGCGGAAAGAACTTAAAAAGTCGGTCTTCATTGTAAATAGGCTATATCTTTGGGTAATATTTCTATCCCTTAGTATAGCAGATCTAACTTTGGGGATGTTTTCCCTATTGGTTTATTTTTTTATCTATCTATTGCATATATTTACAAAAAAGCTTCCCATAGAAACGTCTGATGAATTTAGATATATAACCAAAGTATATAAAAGGATAGAAGATGATGAGTTAAAACTGGATATATGGTATCCCAATAATATTAAAGATGAATACCCTCTAGTTGTATTTGCTCACGGCGGTGGTTGGATCTCTGGATTTCGCAATCAGCCTAATAACATCTCATGGTGTAAATATTTAGCTTCAAAGGGTTTCGCCACTGCATCGATAGATTATAGATTTGGTATAAAAAATAACATGCAGGATATCCTTTCGGATTATAGTGATGCATTAATTTTTTTAAAAAATCATGCAAAAGAACTAAGGATTTGTCCCCAAAATATCATCCTTATGGGATTATCAGCAGGAGGACATTTATCCCTACTATATGCAGCATACTACTCATATAGGCAGGATAGGGAACATATGGAAGGCATACAAGGAGTAGTCGCATACTATGCCCCTTCCCATCTAGAAGACCTGCTATCTACCGAATCCAGATCCTTGTTTACTCGGTTTGCCACAGTTAAAACTATGAAAGGACATCCTAAAAAACAAGGTGCTGATTATAGATATTATTCACCTATTGAGTGGATATCCAAATATATGCCTCCAACACTGCTAGTACATGGCAAGGAAGATACTACCGTCCCTTTTTCATCTGCTACAAACCTCGCTAAAAAATTAAAAGAATATGCTGTATCTTATAGACTTTTAGTGCATCCTAGCGGTGAGCATTGTTTTGAAATGAGTTCTAAAGATTTTCAAACTGTACGTATATTAAATTCAACTATAAAATGGATGAAAGAAAGGATTTAATCGATAATGATAGATTTTTCTTATGAAAAACAAAATATAGAGGCCAGATCAGCATGTATGTTTAAAGGGAGGCATTATAGATGCTTTTATGTCACATTCCCTACCCTATACAAAAACCCAGCACTTGGAACTGAAACAGTACAACTCTATGATTTTAGGCCTAAGGAGAAAATCCGTGCATCTGTCATAATTCTCCATGGATTGGGTACTAAAAACATTGAGTTTTTGCTATGGATGGGTACTCATTTAGCATCTGCAGGTGTAAATGCAATAATGCCAGTACTCCCCGGTAATTTTACACGTGTAGAAGATGGACGAACCTTCGGCAGTCGATATCTATGGCCTGATTATAGTATTATGTACGATATATATCAACATGCCATAGTAGATATACGTTCTACAATAGACTATATGCAGCAGGAAGAACGCTGGATGGACAATAACTGTATGATGGGGTATTGCCTTGGCGGTATGCTAACTACAATAGTATCCTCAATGGATAAAAGGATCAATCAAAAGATATTGATGACAACAGGAGGGCATATCCCTCAAATATTATTTGAATCTAGCGCCGCCCGATTTGTTAGGCGAATGATTGCTCAAGGAGATGTAGAAGATAAAACTTTAAGCGATAAAAAAATGCTCTATGACCTATATAATTCACAGATGGAAACAGTTAAGAGCATGTCCCTTGAACAGCTTTTAACATCTAAAGAGATACATCCATTTTTCAGAGTAGATCCCCTATCCTATGTCCATTTGGTGGATAAATCAAAATTTTCTTTTATAGATGCACTGTTTGATAGAACATTATCCATTACTAGCCGCAAAACTCTATACAAAGAAATGGAGGGTGCAAAACGATATGTACTCCCCATATCACATGTAAGTTGGCTGCCCTTTGAATTTCTACTAGCCAAGTATATACTACATAAGGTAAATGTATATGATCGCAAGGCAGCAGCTAGAATACTGATTAAAGAAGTGGTACACGATCCATTGCAGGATGAAAAAAACTGATGGATACCATTATAAATGGTATCCATCATAGCTTTGTTCATCGCTTATCATATCAGAAATCTCTAGTATAATTTTCTCTATGCCTTCCTCTTCGCTTATGCCAAATCTTTCTAAGGCGGGAGTATATAATTCATATGCCATCCCATCTACACCTAAGCCAATGCCCAATGTCATAGTAATAGCATCTGATATATGGGTAATATATAGGCTATCTATATTTTCCACACCCCTTTGTGGATCGTGATGATATGCAATTGGCTCCATAAGTGCATATGGTAAATTCCACTTTTCGCACATCTTTGCTCCCAGCTGACAATGGTCAAAACCCAATATCTGCTGCTCAGCTTCTATAAAAGGCATATTATTTTGCTGTACCATTTTAATTACCTGATCATAATTCTCCTCCATGTAATAACTCATTATGACTTTACCTATATCATGTAAAAGGGCAGCTGTATAGATTTCATCAATATTCTTAACACTAAATTTTTTCCCGAGATATCGTGCTATTATAGCGCAGGTCTGAGAATGTTTCCATAGAGCTCCCTCAGGCATACCATAACCTGGCAATTTTTTGAATAGTACTTTCTTGACAGCAGCCGATATGGTAATGCTCTTAACCGTCTGAAATCCCAGCAATATGGTGGCTTCAGTAATCGTACTAATACGCCTTGGATATCCATAATACGCTGAATTAGCTAATCTAAGCACCCGGGCTGTCAAACTTTGATCCTTAATTATTACCGACTCAATATCCCTTGCTGTAGAATTTGGATCTTCAGTCAGTTCAATTACCCTGTTTACTATCTGAGGAAGAGCAGGAACATCTTGCACTCTGTCTATTACCTGTTCTAGCGATAACCTGGTCATGAAATTTGCCCCCTCCATTATATACTATATATCTAATATAAGTATATAATAGGGCGATATATAAGTATATAGACAAAATGCACTATTACCCCATATTTAAAAAATACTTGTTTTTTATTTTATACAACCTTATCCATTGCCTTAGGCTTTGCAAATATCATACGCCCAGCTGCCGTCTGCAATACACTGGTCACCATTACGCCAATAGTCTGTCCTACATGCTTTTTCCCACCATCTACTACTATCATGGTACCGTCATCTAAGTACGCCACTCCCTGCCCCATTTCCTTTCCGTCCTTTATAACCTGGACATACATCTCCTCCCCTGGCAATACTACCGGCTTCACTGCATTGGCCAATTCATTTATATTTAACACTGGGACACCTTGAAACTCTGCCACCTTATTTAAATTGTAATCGTTGGTTAGTACCTCCCCTTCCATTATCTGGGCCAATTTTAGAAGTTTTGAATCCACCTCCACTATATCATCAAAATCCTTTTCACATATTTCAACAGATATATCCAATTCTTTTTGCATACGGTTTAAGATATCCAGTCCTCGTCTCCCCCGATTCCTTTTTAAACTGTCTGATGCATCTGCTATATGGCGCAGTTCTTCTAATACAAACGCTGGTACTATCAATGGACCTTCTACAAATCCTGTTTTGCATATATCAAAAATTCTACCATCTATTATTACACTTGTATCTAAAATCTTTGGACGTACTTTAATCGATGTATTACCGCTTTTATCCCTGTGACCTCGTTTTATGCTGCCTAGTTTATTCAAATCATCTACTCGCTTTACAGATGTGCTTATGCCCAAATATCCGAACAATAAATAAAATATGGTTATTAATATACCTGAAAGCCAGTTAGGCTTAATATGACTCAAAGGAAAACTTATAAGAAACGCAATAACCAAACCTATTATAAGCCCCAATGCTCCATATACTATATTAAGAGTAGGGACTGGCTGAAGCCTGCTCTCTATCCATAAAGTAAACTTCAATATTCCATCTATAATTTTGGTTGACATACCAAATATCATAATTGCAAAACCAATTGAAGTTATGAAATATACAATAGCTTGCTGATAATCAGGCATAAACAAAATACCAAACTTTCCAAATACGGTATTTATAATCCAACCTATTCCTATACCTAAAACTGCGCCCAGTATAGTCAGAATGCCGCGTGCAATTTTTTGTATCACTTTTTCACCTCCCATTATTTTATTTTTGATTAATCTAAATACATTTTATATTATTAACATTATACCAGAATTTTATAAGGAATATATAGGATATGAGTAAAAAAATTAGCGTCTATTAAAGACGCCTAAGCAAGTGTGAGTTTTTCTACCAAGTCAGATACTTCTTCTTCATCCATTTCTTTACATAAAGCTATCTCACTTATTAAAATATGTTTTGCATTGTTTAAAAGTTTACGTTCTGCTGTAGATAGACCCCGTTCTTTATCTCGTATCATTAGGTTTCTTACTACATCAGCTACTTGAAATATATCTCCGCTTTTTATCTTCTCCATATTATATCTATATCTTCTATTCCAATTAGTAGGCATACTGGTTTGATCACCCTTCAATACACGGATAACACGATCAACCTCATCTTCTGTTATAACATCGCGAATGCCTATATCTTCTACATTTTTAACAGGTATAAGTACTCGCATACCTCCCAATGGGAATCTAAGCACATAATATTTTTGTATCTCACCTAATATCTCTTTATCTTCTATACCCTCTATTATGCAAGCACCATGCATAGGGTATACAACCTTGTCACCTATTGAGAACATGTAAGATTACTCCTTATTACTATATTTTTAATATTCACATTAATATTATAACATTTCCCCTGTTTTTTGTCAATAAATTTTATATTGTAGCACATCTACTATGCGCTGTCAATCAAAATTTATCTTGAGTTTCCGCAAAAAATTATGGGTTCGTTGTATAATTAAATGCAACACCAAAAAAATATAGAACCATAGCGAGAAAATCATGTATAATATTTTTAACCAAAAAAAAATAATACAGTGAGGTGCTCGCTATGGCTAATTCTAATTGTAACACAGGTACACGCAAATTTGAACATCTAAATTCATATGAACGTGGAATAATATGTGCTTTGCTAAATGAGGGGAAAAGTATTAGAT